>JBIPMC010000441.1:0-12334 GCA_044369345.1 Terrimicrobiaceae bacterium | reverse complement strand
ATGAGTTCTGGATGGTGAGGGTTTATAAATCTTTTATTTTACCTGGTATATAAAAATGGCAACTATCGCGCTTAATCTAGCTATCGGTTTCACAACTAATTATCTTTTAGGATTACTAGCACCGACTCAGAAAACAGAGGGGGCTAGGCTTAGTGACTTATCCGCACCTAAGTCTAGTTACGGCTCTGCAATACCAAAGGTGTATGGGGTATCTAGATTGGCAGGAAACCTCATGTGGTCTACTCCAATTACTGAAAGAGTGACTACTACCCGCTCAGGTGGAAAGGGTGGTGGTGGTGGTGCGGTAGAAACTACTAACTATTCTTATAGCTGCAACTTTGCCTCCCTATTGTGTTCTGGTCCGATAGTAGGTGTAAGAAAAATATGGCTTAGTTCTAAACTAGTTTACAACGTTAGCCCTGAAGCAGACGCTGGTACTATAAACTCATCTCTCAAGTTTGCTGAGAAGGTACGTTTTTATAATGGTAGTTCTACACAAGGTCAAGACTCGTTGATGGCTTCTGTCCAAGGGGTAAATGACACACCAGCCTACAGAGGAAGGGCGTATATCGTATTTGATGACTATCCTCTTGAGGAGTTCGGGAACCGTATACCAGCGGTGTCTTGCGAGGTTGTTGCTAATGGCTACTGGAGCGGTGGCAGGTTATACAGCACAGATATTTCATTAGGGTCAGTTGTTAAGGACTTATGCCTCCAAGTAGGTTTTAACAGCACAGAAGTTAACACCACAGAGATAGACTCAATGCCGGTTAAAGGGTTCGTGGTTAGTCAATCTATCAATGCTAGAGATGCGATCGCGCAACTGCAAAAGGCTTACTTCTTTGATGCCCTGGAGTCTGGTGGTAAGTTAAAGTTTATCAACCAAGTCAGGGGTAGCTCACCCATAACTATTCCCAGAACCGACTTAGCTACTGCGGAAGAAGGACAGGAGCGACCTGACCTATTCAAAGAAACAAGACAACAAGATACAGAGTTACCAGATGAGGTCACAATCACTTATGTTGATTACGACTTCAGCTACCAACAGAACACACAAACTGCTCAACGACA
The DNA here is from genome assembly GCA_044369345.1 of Terrimicrobiaceae bacterium. Lineage (GTDB taxonomy): Bacteria > Verrucomicrobiota > Verrucomicrobiia > Chthoniobacterales > Terrimicrobiaceae > UBA967. The sequence continues at coordinate 11,263 of JBIPMC010000441.1, read as the reverse complement.
AAACTCACCTAATAAGAATAAATTAGAGATTCGGCTTGACCTAGTGCTAACAGCTTCACAGGCATTAGCGATCGCCAGGAAGACCATATTCCTAGAGTGGTCAAAGCGGCGTAGGTTCGAGTTTTCTTTACCTCTGAGATATAGCATTGTTGAGCCAGGAGATGTGGTGCAGGTTAATTTACACTCTTCAACTCAACAGAACATCTACCTCAGCAAGGTGGATGTGGGTGCTAACTTTCTATTGCAATGTGAAGGTGTTCCTTATGACCCAACTTTACTAACACTCACAGCAGTAGCGACTGCACCAGCGGTCAGCCTATCAATTGGCAACCCTAGTGATACTGAACTACGGATACTAGACCTTCCTTTAGTTAAAGACACAGATGCTCCACAAGGGGTCTATGTAGCGGCTACAGGTAACAGTGCCTGGAGAAATGCTCAGTTGTTCATCAGTCGGAATTTAGGTAGCTCTTATGGCTCTGTAGCCTCGATAATAACGAGAACAGTTCTTGGTACTTGTGTCACCACTCTAGCAACCGCATCTGAGTTCTATGTTGACTACAAGAACACGCTGAGGGTGACAGTTGTTGGTGAATTGGAATCTGTGCCAGAGTTAGATTTTTTCAATGGGCGTAACATTGCCTTAGTTGGTGAGGAAGTTATTTACTTCAGGTTTGCTACTTTGGTTTCTGGCAACACTTATGACCTGTCCACACTTTTGAGAGGCAGACGTGGCACAGAACAATCCATAAGCACACATACCTCTGGGGAAGACTTCTACCTCCTTAGCGGTTACTTAACAAGAGTTGCTGGCGAACCTTTAGACCTTAATACCCAACGTCTTTATAAAGCTCCTATCAATGGACAGGCTTTGGCAGATATTACTCCTATAGCCTTCACAAGTACCGGAAGATCACTTAAACCTTACGCCCCCTGCCACCTCAGAGCAGTTCGTGATGCAAGCGGTAATTTAACTATTACTTGGGTGAGAAGGAACAGAGTTTATGGTGAGTTACTAGACTATCAAGACGTTGCCTTTAGTGAAACCACAGAGTCTTATAGAGTAAACGTCCAATCAGATGGTCTTACCAAAACCTTCATAGTTAGCACTCCTAACCTTTACTTCTCTGCTGCTGAACAGACCTCTTTCTTTGGGTCGGTACCAGGAAGTGTAGACATAGATGTTTCACAATTCTCTTCTGTTGTGGGATTTGGGTTCTCTGTTGGTTTAAGTGTATAATTATAGTAGTAATCACTATAATTATTTCTACAATGCCAACCTCTAGAGCAAAACTACCACAACTATCAGAAAGTCAAGCCAGTAAGACTGTCACCCTCAACGAAGCTTTTGCAATTCTTGAGGCTCTGACAGTTGGTGGCGTTTTATCAAGAACTTTAACTACTCCACCTGTTTCTCCTGCTGATGGTGATGCTTACATAGTCCCGTCTAGCGCAACTGGCGTATGGACAGGGAAAGCTACGAACGTAGCCCACTACCGCAATGGAACTTGGCAGTTCTATGTACCTAACACCGGCTGGCATCTGTTCTCTATTCCAGATGTAGGGTTTTACTACTTCAATGGGAGCGCGTGGGTTTTAGTATGATTATTCACAATTTCACTAATACAGATATTCCTGGCTCTGTCAAACACTATGGCGAGATATCTCATGTAGAGCCGACAGAGGAAGGATACGACATTAATCAACAACTGCCATTGGGTAAGGACGCACAGTGTTCTCTGAAGGGGTCTGTGGCAATTGTGGGTGACAGACAGGTCATTAATAAGTTTATGCAGTCTGGGATTATCTATGCCCTCGTTCTACCTGAAGAACTCCCTCACCTCATAAAAGCGGCAGCAGCGCTACCAGAACCAACCTCTCTTGTAGCAACTCCAGCCCCAGAGCAGGAGTATTCACCCCCCAATACTTTTGAGAATAGTTCTATCAGCATTCTAGGGAGGTTTGCATAAATGGTACCTTTAAAACCACAGTTTGATACCCACCACCAAGACCTGGAACTTAAGAAAGGTGAGAGCGCACAGTTTTCCGTAGCTCTCACAAACCCAAACTTGGATCTTCGTGGCTGTTTGGTATTCGCAGAGATACGTCGTAACTCTCCTGGGTACACACAGATAGCCGGCTTCACTGGTTCTGTCAGTACATCAGGTGACACTATTACGATTAATCAATACCCCAAGACCCTTGACAAGTCCCAACTGCTTAGTCAGTTACCAGTCAGACAAGGTGATTTTGTTACTTTGGAGGGCAGTGGCATTGTTGGCTCAAAGGTGATAGCTGTTACCGACTCTCAGATAGTTGTTTCTAATGCAGCTTCCAGAACTATTAATGAGGGTAGGTTACTGGTGCGATCGCTTTCGGTAGCTTCTTTCACTGCAATTCCTATTAACGCGGTTACAATAATTACAGCAGCCAATACTTCGGTAGGGGGAACATCTATTGCTTTGAAGTCCTTGGGACTGGATGTACCATCAAACACAACTTTGAACTTTGCAACTCGGACAGCCGATGGATGGCAATATTTAGGAAGTGCGAGGTTAACAGCAAGCGCAACAAGTAGCTCTACGCCAACAAATCTTACAGTTTCACCTTTATCTGTAGCTATACCTGCAAATGCGATCGCTTGGTTCGGGACAGCAGCTTTTAATAGTTTTTACTTAGCAATAGACCCCGCCGATACTCAATTTCTGGAATCTGGAAACTATGGGTATGACGTGATTTGTAGGCAAGCAAACGGTTACACGATCAGGCTGGTTCAGGGCAGCGTGGAACTAACAGACCATTGGAGTGACGGAGTTTAATTATGCCTGAATATGGAATAGTTACAGGCGTGGGATTGCTGGGGATTTTTACAGGCAATAGCGTGAATCCTGGGGGATTTATAGGACTAAATAACCCCGCTATGCTAGATAGTAGAATTGTAGAAGTTCAGATTCAAATAGCATCGCCAGAAGTTATTATCTCAGGGCAGCAAATGTCCCCAGAAATTATTATCTCAGGACAGCAAGTTTCTCCAAACGTTATTATTTCAGGAATATAAATATGCCAAACGCAATTATCTCAACTGCTAGTTTTCAGGGCAACGGAAGCCAAGAAAGCATATTAAATGCCATAAATTCTGCAATGATTACGGCAGGGTTCACCTTGTTAAAAAGCTACACGGTCGGGGCAACCGGAAACTTCCGTGTTTGGAATTTTAATACTGGCGGGACTCAAACTTATGCAAACTTAATAATTGAATTTGGGTTTACAACTGCTTCATCAACCGTTAGCTTTAAAGGCTATTCAGCCTTTAACAGTGAAACCAACACAGGAAGTAATCCTTCAATACATACTAACAGTTCTTCTGCTTTTGGACTATCAGATCAGTATATTTTCCAAATTTGCAGTCATCCTGAGATACGTGGTGTATTTATTTCAATAGGTGGAACTATACGGATGTTCCTGGGGTACTTCAGGCCAGATCCAACAATATCTAGCAACAATTGGTGGAATCAAAATAATGCGCCTTATGCTTATATTCCAAAAGATAACGCTATAGACTTTCCTCAGAGATTGCATTTTGGTGTGCTTGCAACATTACAGCCGATTAGTTCTTTAGCCCAAGGCAATACTGCATCTGTGAATCTGGGAATAACAGAGATAATCAGTCAATCTGGAAATTCAAACACGCCAGGAAGACTTCGCGCTCTATATCCTGCCACTATGTCAGCACATATGCCTGGCACGAACTTAATAGAGTTTGGACATATGTTTTCGCCAGATATTCAGCAAGGTGGAGTTAGTGGGATGTCAATCGGAGATTATTGCTCTGTAGAGGCAGATCAATATGCTGTTTGGAGTGGTAATACAACCAGTAACGCCAAACTTCTGATTAAAACCGCTTAACTCACCATTAGAAGACTGGAGACACACCTCTGCACAAACCAATAACTATTTAGGGGTGGCGGAATAGCTTCCCCTTCTTAGTTTGTAGTCTTTTTTACTTTGCTTTTGCTATTGTACAATAGAAGTAAGTATCAATAAATTATTATGCAAACAGATCATATTGTGCCTGTGGAAGTTTTATCCGCAGCTCTAGGTATAGATAAGTCCAGGATTTACCATCTAAAGAGAGATGGTATTTTACCTGAACCTAAGAAAACTGGGCAGTGGGATTTAGTAGGTTGTGTCCAGGCTTACCTAGCTTACAAACTACAATTCAACCAACAAACAAAAGATTCTTCACAGGCTGACTTGACCGCTGAAAAGGCTCGTTTAACAAAAGCTCAAGCTGATGTTCAAGAGTTGTTAATAGCTGAGAAGAATGGGATTCTTATTAACGCTGATGAGGCAAAGCAAGGTTGGTCGAAGCTAGTGATGTCCTGCCGTTCAAAGTTGTTAGGATTGCCTACTAGATTAGCTTTTGAAGTGGCAGCAGAGTCTAATCCGACAGTTGTTCAAGAATTGCTGACAACGGCTGTCTATGAGGCTCTGAGCGAGTTGGGAGGCGACGATGACAGTATCTAGCACGCTATATGAAGTTAGGCGATTGTTTGCTCCACCTCCGAAGCTAAAGGTTAGTGAGTGGGCAGACCGTTACAGGTTTCTTTCACCAGAGAGTAGTGCAGAGCCTGGGATGTGGAGGACAAGCCGCGCTCCTTATCTGAAGGGTGTCCATGACTCTTTCAATGAACCAGCCACAGAAACAATAGTTTTAATGGCCAGTTCACAGGTAGGTAAGTCTGAATTACTTTCCAATACAGTTGGTTACTACGCCACGCAAGACCCAAGCCCAATGTTGTTTATACAACCAACTTTGGAGATGGCTGAGTCGTTCTCTAAAGACCGCTTGGCTCCTATGATTCGTGACTCACCCGCACTGTTTGAGGTTATGGGTAACAGACCACGCGGCGATAACAACTTACTACATAAAATATTCCCAGGTGGTCACGTTAGCCTAGCAGGTGCCAACAGTCCTGCCTCTTTAGCTTCCAGACCTGTGAGAGTTCTATTGTGTGATGAGGTAGATAGATTTCCAGCCAGTGCAGGTGGTGAGGGTGATCCTGTTGGTCTAGCAAGGAAGAGAACCACTACCTTTTGGAATAAGAAGATATGTCTGGTCAGCACACCAACAATCAAAGGTAGCAGCAGGATTGAGAAAGCTTTCCAAGAGTCTGACCAACGCCGTTACTTTGTACCTTGCCCTCACTGTTCTGAGCATCAGGTCTTAGTTTGGTCACAAGTTAAATGGCGACCTGAAGAGCCGTCACGAGCTTGGTATGAGTGTGCTAAGTGCAATAGACCTATTGAGAACTCTTCTAAACAAAAGATGCTCAGAGAAGGTGAGTGGAGAGCTACTGCTCCTTTCACTGGCTGTGCTGGCTTTCATTTGAATGAGTTGTACTCACCTTGGAGAAGTTTCGGTGATGTTGCCACTGACTTCCTTAAAGCTAAGGATGACCCACAGAGATTAAAAGTGTGGATCAACACCAGCTTAGGAGAGACATGGGAAGAGCAGCAAGGTCAGACATTGGACTTTGAAGAGTTAGCATCCCGCGTTGAGGATTACCCTCAATGCTTCATACCTAAAGGTGGTCTATTCCTTACAGCAGGAGTTGACGTGCAGCAAGACAGACTGGCAGTAACTATCAAGGCTTGGGGTAGAGCTGAGGAGAGCTGGCTGGTTTATTGGGGTGAACTCTTTGGTGACACATCCCAACCTGAAGTATGGGCACAGTTGGATGATTTACTTTCTTTGAAGTTCGAGCATGAACTTGGCATAGAGTTGTCTGTCAGTGTCGCGGCTATTGACTCTGGCTTCCGACCGCAGGCTGTCTACCAGTTCTGTCGAGGACGACATACCTTCAAGGCTCTGGCAACCAAAGGCTCTGGCTCTCCTGGTAAAGCTGTACTATCAAGACCAACTCTCCAAGATGTCAACATGAGAGGTAAGATAGTCAAAGCAGGCATCAAGCTCTTCACAGTTGGTACTGACGTTGCAAAGTCATTAATCTACTCAAGATTACAGCTAATGGCTGGTCAGCAAGGCTTTATGCACTTCCCTCAAGGATTACCTGAAGATTACTTTCTTCAACTAACTTCTGAGAAGTGCACCACCAAGTTTGTACAAGGACAGCCAACACACCAGTGGATAAAGGTCAGAACCAGAAACGAGGCTTTGGACTGTGAGGTGTTGTCTTATGTAGCTGCTGTGGCTGGTGGTCTACCCACTATGAACTGGGACAAACTAGAGACCAAACTATTCCCTTCGACAGCAACAGAGGAAGGTAAACCCAAAGCTACTAAACCCAAAGGTAGTATAAAGGACACAGGAAGGGGCTTCGCAACCAACTGGTGATGAAAGTAGGACAGAGAAGGAGTTTGAACAGCAGAATGTCTATCAACACACCCCACCCCCTTCAAACTATCTCTACGGCGCGGGGACAGTGCGGGTAGCGTAGCCGCAAGCTATTCCTGAGTCAAACTTTCTACAAACCCATACCTACTACCATACGCTTAAACGAATTGATTAAATATCTTTGTACTAGTAAGGAAAACACACATTATGGCTTTTAATTTTCCCGCGCAATTTGTGCCAGGTGACAGCTCTACTTGGTTCGATCAACCTTTCGACGGTGTAGACCCTTCTAGTGGCTTAACGGTCAAATTTAGCCCTGTTAGCTATGAGCTAAAATATGCAATCAGGGGTGATGTCGCCGTTGACTTAGTGGCTTCCGAGCAGGACGGTCTTTGGAAGACTAGTCTTAGCGGGGCTGTATCCCTCGGAATGTTGCCGGGGACATACTTTTGGCAAAGTTACGTTACTAACCAAGCTGGTGATCGCTCTACAGTCGGTCAGGGTCAGCTATTAGTGGTAGCAGGACTGGCAGGTCTTCTCCTTGACTTCGATGGGCGCTCAGAGGCTCGGAAGATGCTTGACGCAGTGACTCAAGCTATTCGAGCAAGGCTAAACGGTGGATCGGTCTTGAAGTACGCCATCAAAGACCGGGACTTGGAGCGTGACCCCCTCGATAGTCTTTATGTACTGAGAGATAAGCTTAAATGGGAAGTGGCGCGAGAGGAGCGTAAAGGTAGCTCGATGAACTATCTGCGGTTCAGGTAACAATTAAAAAGGAAGGGTGCTAATTAATCTAATTAGCACCCTTCCCCTTAACTGAATATATTAAAAACTCTGGATTCGATTAATAGGGTTTAGACGCAGAAACAAAAGTTGTGTCCACTGGCAGTCCACTGTCCTTCTACGTGCTGGCACTGAAGCGTCTCTTCTTTCAATAGCCATTCTCAATGTACCAGAAGTCCCTTCCGGGACGCGTGTTTGGTCTTGCGAGAGTTGAAAGCGACAAGCTTGATTCTCGAACCTGGAGTTTAGGGGAACGAAAGGCGATATACCGAAGTATAGTAATATGATACCTGCACCGAGTATTTTAATCATTTCAAGTCTAAGCTGGTAAACTATAGCAAATTATCACACAATACCTAACCCGCACCATTCAATCTCTATATGCCTCTCTGGTGACTCACCGCTACCTGGTTAACACTAGAAGGTTTTGGTGTGTGAAGAGCTTGAAACAGCGTGTACCCTATTAGCAAGGTGGCTACAAGATTACCTAAGCAGAGTGCCATCGTAATCGAACCTTTAATTATCTCTTTCTTGGCGATCGCTCTGTTAATTAGATATTCTTCTTGTGTAACCGGAAAAGCATTCGTTTCGTTATACATAAATTTGTTTATATTCTCTACTATCTCCAATACAACAGTTTGTACGGTTAGCAAGAAGCAGTCTAGAGATTAACCCACCGCAATTCCACAGTTAGGCTTCCTCTATTTTTCATTGTTGGGTAAGTGCTTGAACAATCTGGTTTTGGAGAGATTTTTAATATGTTCAGAGAAAACTGACTTCATTCTTGCTTGTTCTTCTTCTGAAAAAAGAGGGAAGTTTAGGTTTAGTTTGGTATTCATAAAAGTGTCATATAACTTACTAGTACAACTATACCCGTTTTCTTAGATAGCAGGAAGCAACCTAGAAGTTAATCTAGACTGCTAGTTGGCTATGCGACGAACTGTTCGTTAGAACGGACTTACGAGTGGTTTAATCTCTAAGGCTCCTCTAATGCCACAAGCTGCTACTGCTTTATCAATCGCTTCTTGTGGCACTTCACCCCGGCTGAGGAAGCCGTCGTGGAAGTCTAAGACAGGCTTGAAGCCGTACTCTTCAGACTGTTTGAGAATATTGCTTATCAGGCAAGACTCAGCACCTTGCAGCAAGTGAGCCTGGACTTTAGAGATTAAACCTGATTTAGGAATACCAGCTAGTTGTAAGCTCATGCCAGCAGCATTCTTGATATATGACCCTTCCTTACCCTTAAAAAGCTGTGGAAGAATTGTGTCGTCTTGGGTTTTAATAGCTGTCTTGATTAAATTACCAACTTCCCGGACTGCTGCAAGGAAAGGGGCACAGACATCTGTGAACTTTCTGAAAGCTTGGAAAGCTAACTGGGGGTCATTGTTGAACTCTTCAAGGAAGCTGGCAAACAGGGTGTCTACAACAAACTTCTTATGTTTTTTCTTATTTCTTGCTTGTGCAGCCAGAGCGCGTGAGATACTTAGGAAACCTTTCTCCGCCCGCTCCCACGCTGGTACTCTAGCTCCCATTAGAACAGCTAGGAATATTTTCTTCCAGCTATCAATGCTTAGTCCTAGCTTCTCAGCGATCGCTTTCTTACCTGTCACTCCAGAGATGTAATCTTGCAGCCAGCCTCCATCGCTGATGTTGTACTGCTCCAGCATTTGAAGGTAGACGGCAGGTTGTGCACTCTTTAAGTCGTAGTTGATGTAATCCTGTTCACAGAATGCAGCGGCTGTCAGACCACGACTTGCACTTTGGAAGCCTCCTCCAAGATGTGTGATGCGACCACTTACTTGAGCCTTGAAGGCTGGAACATAAGAACATTTACCATTAGGTAGGTCAATCGCAGCGTGGTCATAAACAACTGAGCTGAGACAGTTAGCATCGTTCCTGTAGCTAGAGTAGAGTGACTCATATAGTTTTGTGTAACCATTCTTGCTCAGTTCGACCTTAGCCGCTAGTAGCTTTTGTCTAAGGAAGCTGAGAGCGGCTGACTTATCAAATACTACGGCATTTTTATAGGTCAGGATACGAGAGGCAACCAACTCAGGAAGCTTATGGTTGTTTTCATCATAGATAGAGCTGGTGAGAGCAGCCCTTGTGGGCTTTCCTGTCTCCAACACGACTCTTGATAGCTCTCCAGACTCTAAGCTCTCCAAGATGGCATCTTCTATCGCTTCTGTGCCAGAAGGGGGTATTCTGTACTTCTTACAAGCAAACCCGACCGCGTAGGAGTGGTTGATCTCAATAATTCCTCGGGACTCTAGCTCTGTAATGCTTTCAGTTGTAATTCCAAACTCTTGTCTGATCAGTTGGCTTGGTAGCTGTACCCAACCTTCTTCTTTCTTCAGCACACAAGAGCAAATATATAAATGCTTAAAGAATCTCTTTGTTCCATCATCCAGTCCTGCTAGTATTTGCTCAAATGCTGCCCAGATGATTAGGGTAACAATTGTCTTCTTCCTGAATATGTAACCAGCACCTCTATAAGTTTTACCTTTGCTTGGGCTGCGGAGTGTCTGTTCGCTTGTAGCTTTCTTTCTCTTAGCTTTAGAAGGTAGTTTTGTAGTGACTTTGTTCTCTGTTACTTCTGTGGCAACTTCGATGGTCTCTACAGCAGCTTCTTCTACAACAGCTTCTTCTACCTCAGCTTCCTTTAGTTCAGCACAAGCTGGGGTTTCTGCAACTTCTTCTACTTGAGCCACCGAATGCTCGAACTCTGTGCTGGGAGCAGCTTCCAGAGGAACTTCTTCTTGGATTCCGAATGCCTTGTGTGGTATACTGGAGATAGAGATTAGTAGTCTTATTTCTACTACCAATCTTTCTGCTTCTTCTAAAAGCAGCTCTAGTTTTAATAAATCTAAAGGGGCTTTCCTGTTGTTGGCAGGAGAGTCTTTTGCTTTGGATGGTACAGAGCCCGAAGGCTCATATGCACAGTCTATTGCTTTGGGCTTGGGTACTTCAGGGAAGAAGGAGAAGTCAGGATGACCATACCGGATAGGCAGAGAGCACTTGTGTGGGTTGGTCTTCCCGGAAATGTCTGTAAAGTTCTCCTGTCTCATCCAATCTCGTAGTTTTTCCCGTCTAGCTTCTCTGTCCAGGGCTGCTTCCTGCTCCGCTGCCGCCTGCCATTCTTTTATTGAAAAGATACTAGATTGAATTTTCTGAACTGTCTGAACTGTCATAATCTTGTTTCCTTTAATTTAGTAACCGAGTTTTTCTAGGTGTTCAACCAGAGCGCGTCTGGCAATGTAACTTACTGAGCGGTCTTCATCAGCGGCTAGTTTGTCGAGTCTTGCACGGATAGATGGTTCCAAGACGAAAGCTAGGTTAGGGTTTGGTCTGGCTCTTTTGGGTTTTGATTCTTCAGGCATCTGTGGTTGTTCCTAATTAGGTCTATACACCCAGTATACTGTGATAGTGGTCGCTTGTGGTGTGTTTAATCATATTAATTTCTGATAGCTAAGTCAATTATCATAGATGATTATCTATACGAAGATATCTGGAAGCCGTGTGCCTACTTGTAATGTAGCCCTAGTCATTGGGGGAACGCAAGTATTACAAGAAAATTACTGTTTCAAGAAAGTACCACTCGTGCTATTTTATTAGCCCCCTCAAGGAAGGAAGCCCTATCAGTCAAATCTAGCTGGCAGCCGGACTTAGGTAGTAGCAGCAGCAGTTGAAAAAGATGAATTAGCATTCCGTCAATTTTTAGGGGGTTGGCAGTCGTTCAAGCCTTACCACACAAGAACTTCAAAGCCGTCAAACAGCCAGTAGGAAATGATGAGATTTCGTTCCGACAAGTAGCCATAGAGGGTAACAATAGAAAGATAAACGTAGTTCCAGTAGAGTTCAAAGTCGGCTTTAAGTGGCTTTGGAAAGCCTTATATGGTAGGCTTCTAGCTGCCCAGAAACTTTTCTAAGTGGCTTTGGAAAGCCTTATATGGTAGGCTTCTAGCTGCCCAGAAACTTTTCTAAAAGGGTTTGGAAAGCCATATATGGTGGGCTTTTTGACACTCCCCTGGCTAAAGCCGAGGGGATTCTACATTCATCGTCAAAACTTGCTCAACCAGGTTTGCACCAAGTAGAGTAGTGGCTTCAACTCCTGTAGCGTTA
>JBIPMC010000232.1:0-3749 GCA_044369345.1 Terrimicrobiaceae bacterium | reverse complement strand
TCGGCAGGAGGTGCCTCGTTTTTATCGGGTGCAGTTTTGGGATCACGCGTTGGTGCAGGTGGTACGAAGGCTGGGTGGCGATCCAGAAAGTCGATACTCTGAATGCCCAGGGGAATGATGGATCCGACCAAACTTTTGATGAGTTGGAATTCACGATGAAGTTTTTTGACCTCATCCTGCGTTGGCAGTTGCGTTTGATAGTCCTCAAAGCCAAGGAAAAATTTTTCCGGAAGGTTCACCTGATTTTTTTTAGCTTCCTTTTGGAGGTCGTTCACAGCCTCCCGGAGATTGTCTTGAAAAATTTGCGGCGTGATTTTTTCGTCGATTGAGATTTCAATGGCGTTTAACTTTTGAACAAAGGCTTGGATCGCTGTCTCATAGGTGTTGACGGTTTCATTCAGGCTCTGGAAGTTGGCTTGGTTCGGGTGGGGCTGCTTCGACTGAAGGCGGCGCAGAGTCGATGCCTGGTTGTTTAAGTTTGTAACTGCCTCCCCGCGGTTGGTTGCGCCTTGCATGGCAAGAATTGTTGCTGCGATCGTTCCAATCAGGGCGACAGCGGCGATCGCGGTGATCACAGGGTTTTCCTTGTACCAATTCATGGAAGCGGAATCCCTTTTTTGAGCGGCAAGCGCATTGTAAAGCTATAGGCCCAACTCGTGCCTGTGGGAGTCGTGCGTTCGGTGATCACGGAGGCTCGATCGGTGGATTCGTTGATATCGAACACAGCAGATCCAAACAACCCTGTGTAGAACTCATCCACAAGAGCGGCCCCTTTATCATTCGGTGGGTTATCCAAATAAAGGCCCTTGATCTCCAAGTGAGTAATGGCTTTTACTGGAGTTTGCTTGGAGGGTATTTGTGGATTTTTCTGGTCTGGAGGCGGAGCGTTGGGTGTGGTCGTGGCGGGAGACTCTACGGTTTCTATCGGCGCGAGGCTTGTGACCCAAATGAAACGGTTTGGGATTTTAGTGGAAAGTTCATGGAGGATGTTGGACCAAACAGAACGCTCCGCGGCATAAACGAGAAAGGGATCCACTTCGGCCTCGAGAGCTTTTTTCTTCTTTTGTGCCTGGTCGATTTTGTTTGCCTCGTTTTGGAGGGCTGCAGTCTCTAGAGTGAGACGCTCCGTCTCACTCGCGAAGTTTTCGGTGGTGCGGGCGGCTTGAAACCACCATAGTAGCGGAGTGGCAATGGTAAAGGCCGTTGCGAGGGCGAGGTTCGGAATGCGGCGGGCCATTTTGCGTGCTTCAATCACCGCAGGAGGGGTGAGAGCAAGCTCCATCGGGCAATCTCCAAGGTTGCGCAGTGCGCAACCGACGAGTTCACCAAGGCCATCTACGCACGGAGTCGTGCCTTCGGGCAGGACGCCTTCGGCGACGATCACATTCTTAAGGGGATTGAAAAACTCGACGCGCGCTTGGAGTTTTTCGACAAAAAATTCCGCGATGTAGCTGAGTGGTGTGCTTCCGCCGCAGAGAAAAACTCGGAGCGGCGTTGTGCCACCTTGGTTGGACCGGTAGAAATTCACTGAGCGCGCAATCTCGGCGTGGAGGCGGGTCATCGTGTTGCGGATGACTTTTGAGAGGCGTGCCTCGATAGGATCTTCAGGGTCTGCATACGCGCCACCGAGGCCGACGAGACCTTTCTCGATCTTCAATTTCTCGGCGATTGTGATGTCTTGTTGAAACTCCTTTGCGATGGCCGCGCTTATCGAGTTTCCGCCGATCGGGATACTGCGGCTGAACGCCCGCCCGTTTTCAGAAAAAATCAGATTCGTCGTGCGCGCGCCGAGGTCGATGATCAGGGAGCTTTCTCGGACATCGGGATAGTTGTAACGGAAGGCATTGTAGAGAGCCATCGGGGCGACATCGACATTCTCCACTTCAAGCCCGCCGCGCTTAGCTGCATCGATCACCTCAGTGAGTTGATCGGTTTTCATCGCCACGATCGCCACATCCCACGACTCGTCGCGCCGGTCGCCTAAGATCTGGTGGTTCCAAACGACTTCTTCGAGAGGAAAAGGAATGTTCTGCTGGGCCTCGAAACCCACGATGGATTCCACATCCTGCGGTGTTGCGCCGGGTAATTTTAGGAAGCGCGAAAACACCGATTGTGAAGGCAGGCAGGCATTCACGGATGAGCCCATTTTGATTTGTAAAGCCCCACAGAGTTCTTTTGCCAGGGTCTCGATTTGCAAGGGCCGCGTTGCGTCCGCGGCGGGATCAAGGATCAACTCCGACTTCACAAATCCCTGCAGCTTGAGACCGCCCCCTGGCAAAACAACAAATTCCGCCAGACTGACGGTTTGCATTCCAAGGTTGAGGCTAAGATGGCGTTTGGGTCGGGCCATGGGTTGCAACGACTAAAATCAGGGGCCTACTTGGCTTTCAAGGGCAGAAAATAATCCCAGTCCAAATGGGCAAATGGCGTGGCGTTCTTGGAGAGCACGCGATCGCTCACGACATTGTATTTCTCGGAGTTTTCCCACCATGGAGTCTTATCAGGACTGATTTCTCCATTCATTTGTTTGCGGGCGATCTCGCCGCTGCTGTCGCTGATCGTTACGCCAATGTTGATAAGCGCCTGTTTAGGATTTGAAGCGACTTTATCTCCTAAAAATCTGGAAAGCGTCTGATAGCTTACGAAGGCTCCCACATGCAGGTCTTTGTCGTAATGGACATCGACATGCGTTATCGCGCCGGTCAGAAGCGTCGCCTTACCCTCTTCGTTCGTGGCTTTGTTGTTTAGAAGAATGAAGTAATTTACCGTCAACTCGTCAGCGAATTTCGGACCGTCTTTTTTTTCCTGCTTCATGTCAAATTTCACATCGACTTCGAGCCACTTCACATCCTTGGCGTCAGGGTTTTTTTTCCCATAGGTCAGCAGGGGCGGAGAAGGCAGGAACGCGGCGGTGACCTCTTTGATGACGGCCTCTGGTGCGGATCGTGCAAAGATCGGAGAGGCGGCCATGGAACAGAGCAACGCTGTGGCGAGGAGCTTCACTGGGACGAGGGGTTTTTTCATGGAGTCGGATTCTCTAGCGAAACTGAGCGGTGGAGTAAATTGCGAAGAGGAGTCATACACGCCCTCGGAAAAACTCGATCGTCTCGCGGATGCCTTGGTCGAAGTTTACCTTCGGCTCCCAGCCGAGGATTTTCTTGGCGCGGGTGATGTCGGGCTGTCGCACTTTGGGATCGTCCACGGGAAGTGGTTTCTGCTCGATCGAGCAAGCCGCTCCGGTGATGCGAAGGATTTCCTCGCCGAATTGTCGGATCGTCATTTCGCGCGGGTTGCCGATGTTCACAGGCTCGTGAAAATCCGACATCATCAGACGGAAAATTCCATCGATCAGGTCGGAGACATAGCAGAAGCTGCGGGTCTGCGAACCGTCGCCGAAAATCGTGAGTGGCTTGCCGGTGAGGGCTTGGCCGATGAACGCCGGCACCACACGGCCATCATCGAGGCGCATGCGGGGGCCATAAGTGTTGAAGATTCGGACGATGTGGGTGTTCATCCCGTGGTAGCGGTGGTAGGCCATTGTGATGGCCTCCGCGAAGCGCTTTGCCTCGTCATAAACGCCACGCGGTCCGATGGGGTTCACATTGCCCCAATAATCCTCGGTCTGCGGGTGGATGAGCGGGTCACCATAACACTCGGAGGTGGAGGCGAGAATGAATGCCGCGCCTTTGTCCTTCGCGAGGCCAAGCGCGTTGTGCGTGCCGAGCGAGCCGACCTTGAGCGTCGGGATC
>JBIPMC010000023.1:0-12366 GCA_044369345.1 Terrimicrobiaceae bacterium | reverse complement strand
CTTCGCGTGGATGATGGCATCGCGGATCTATTCGAAGAGGTGTCCCGCAGCCGTAAAAAGTAGGCCTTGGAAAAAAAACGCCGCAAGTTCCCATGGCTGCCTGCGGCTTTGGTCGCGCTCATTCTGTTGGTCGGCGGTTTTTTTTGGCTCTCGAGCAATCTCACCCCCGTCGCACGCTGGACCCTCAAAAAAGCCCTGCCATCGGCTCCGGTTGATGTCGGCAAAGTCCGCATGGCCGAGCCTGGCGAGATCGTTTTCGAGAATTTCGTTTTGTACGATCCGGCCACGGGCCGACCCTTGATCCACCTTGAGCGAGGTCGCATCGTTTTTTCCTTCCTCGACCTTATCCGCCGGCGGATCGGGGAAATTCATCTGGAGAATCCCCTGCTCGTTGTCTCACCGGGATGGTCGGGAGTTTTTCCCCAAGCTCCGGACGGGGCCAAAAGCACCTCGCCCGCGCCAGTTCGCCGAATTTTTTGCGACTACGGGGAGATTCGATACGAGGGCAGCACCACGGGGCGGCCGGACATCTCGGCGAAGTTCTGCCTAGACTGGCGGGACATCAGACCGCAATCGCCTGAGCCGCAGGAACTCACTCTCTGGGATATCCAAGCTACGGCGCCGAATTTCCGCAATCCGTTTCTCGCTCTCGATCTGGTGAAACTCCGCGCCAGCCCGCAGGAGCTTTTTGAACGCTTCGAACTCGGCGCCGTGAGCATTTCCGGCGGAGCACTGGCTGTCGGCTCGGCTCTCGACCATCTGACACACCTGCCGAAAACCCCCGATCAGGGCCCAACGCCCGTCTGGAAAATCGGCACACTGGACATCTCCCGGGTTCGCGCCAGCCTCGGCGAAAATGCCTGGCGCTCGGAAAGCGATGTCATGTTCACCATCGCTACGAAGCTCCAAAACCTGACTCCTTCGGAGATCACGAACAAACTCGGTGCGGCCGAGCAATTGGTCGAACTCAGCGATCTGGCCATCCCCTCCCCGCGCGATCCCTTTGCGCATGTCCTCACCCTCCGGCGCGTCCTTGTCCGGTTCACTCTCGCCGGCCTTCTCGACAAGCAAATCCAAGACCTCACCGTGATCAACCCCGTTGTTTCGATCGGGGAGGATTTGTTTCTGTACATGGATCAAGCTCGTTCCCGCATTGGAGCTGTATCCGATTCAGAATCAACTGACTGGAAAATCCAGCGCTTCGAGGTGGAAGCCGGCAGCCTCGTTCTCGGAAGTTCAGGTCGGAGCCATTACGGGCTGCCGCTGAATTTTCAGACGGTTGCCGAGAATGTCGCCCTCAACGACCTCGCGTCGCTCTCGCTTCGCGGAAGCCTCGAAATTCCAGCGCAGGACTACCAATTCCCCTCCTACCAACTCGAATTCGAGACCGAGCCGGGCGACCTGAGATTTTCCTACCCGCCCGAGAAGGCCGTGAGCAATGTGGTCGGCACAGTGAAAATCAAAACCCTCCGCTGGCGCCAATACCTCGCCACGCAGGCCTGGATCACCGCGACTTTCGACCGCGAGGGCATCAACAGCAACTTCGGCGGCTCGCTTTACGACGGGGACATCACCGGCGGGTTCAGCTTTTTCTTTAGCGAGCCATCTCCCTGGATCGGCTGGCTCGGCGGCAAGAATGTGGATTTGAAAAAACTCACCGATCTCATCGCTCCGCAAAATTTCAGCATGACCGGACCGCTTGAATTCGCGCTCCAGACGAATGCGGAAGCGAAGGCTATCCGCCGCGTGAAAGGCTGGTTTCAAAGCACCGCGCCGGGAATGATGAAAATCGGCAAGATCGATGACCTCCTCGCGCGCATACCGGCGTATTGGTCGCCTGTGAAGCGCGACAGCATGCGCATCGCCCTCGAATCGCTCCGGGATTTCGATTACCGCACCGGCCACGGCAGCTTCTGGTTTACCGATGGGCAGGGCATCCTCGACTTGAAGTTGCAAGGCCCGCAAGGTTCCCGCACATTCCAAACCGTGCTCCACGCCGACGAATCCTCCTCGGGCCTCTGGCAGCAACCAGCCCGACCATGAAATTCCGGATTCTCGCCGCCTCGACCACCCTCGGCCTCGCCAGTTGCGCTGGACCGACCGTCAACCTCGCCACCCCCGAACCGGTGAAGGTCGATATCACCATGCGCCTCGATGTTTATCAACACGGCAAGGAGACATATAAAAAATCACCCCCGCCCGAGTCCAACGAACCAGGAAAAGACCGACTCAACCGTGCTGCCGACCTCCAAATCTTCAAAAACTCGCTTCTCATCGGAGAGGGGGCCGACGCCCTTCTTGCCATTCGCATGGAATCCCCCGGCAACTATGGCGACCACATTCGCAAGACCGTCGAAGCTGAAAACATCGAGCGGATGGCGCTGATGAAAGCCCAGGCCGAGCGCGAGAAAATCCCCCTCCCGGCCGTTCAAAAGAAACAAGCCGACCTCGCTCGCAAGATGGCATTTCAGGGCGAATGGATTGAAGTCGAGAAACCCGACGGAACCCGCGAGTGGATTCAAAAAGAAGGTTAAACGAAACCATGCTGCGCCGCTTCGATCTCCATACCCATTCATTTTTTTCCAAGGACGCGTGCCATTCCCCCGAGGAATTGATCTCCGCCGCGCGACGCCGCGGGTTGGACGGCATCGCCATCACCGACCATGATTCCTGCGAGGCCCATGAATACTTAAAAGGCTGCGAATTGCCCCCGGACTTTCTGGTCGTTCCCGGCGTTGAAGTCAGCACGGCGGAGGGGCATATGCTCTGCATTGGAGCGACTCTCCCGCGCATGAAAGGCCGGCCTGCCGTCGAGGTTTTGCAGGCCATCAAAGACGCCGGTGGCCTGGCCATTCCCGCCCACCCTTTTGATAAATGGCGCGCCGGGATTCGCCCGAAGGTTTTGGACTCCCTCGACATCGAGGTTCTCGAGGTCTTCAACGCCGCCGTGACCTCCCGCCGCTACAACGACCAAGCTCTCGAATATGCCCGGAAGCGCGGCCTCAAAACCACCGCCGCAAGCGATGCCCACCACACCTCGGCTGTCGGGATTTCAACGACGCTTTTTGAAATGGAGGAATTAACCGTTCCCGCCCTGCTGAGAGCCCTTCGCCAAGGCGGACAACGCGAATGCCACTACCTCACTTTCCGTGAAGGAGTGAAAAAGCACTTCGCCAACTGGTTCCGCATCCTGAACCGCCGCCCGAGGACAAATTGCAAATTCGAAATGGGGAATGCGAAATAATCCTCAGGCGCAGATGGGCGTGAAATTTTTTGTCTCGGTCAGGAAATCCTCGTCGGCGCCGGAGTAGAGCCCCCCGAAGGTCGGTGTGGGAATCGACGGGCTGGTGAAGATTTTGTTTGAGATCGAGAAAGTGCGGCGCTCGAGGATGGCAGTGGAGGCTTTTTTCCAGAGCAGGGACTCCATGCATTGGCCAGGCAGGCGTTGAATCAACTCCGAGGCCTCATCCCAACGCTCTTCGCAGCTGAGAAGCATCGTGGCATTCATGACCGGGGCATCGTCGAGAGGCCACATATCGGCGCAGGCAGCCCAGCTTTCAATGGCCGAGTGGATGTTTCCGAGGCGATAGTGGGTGTAACCGAGGGCGAGTTTGGCATAGCCGGAGTTGCGATTGCGCTCGGGCATTTCAGGCAGGATGTCCAAAAGGAAACTCTCGGGATCCTCTTTGCACTTCCAAGAAATGAGATAATCAAACGCCTCGGGCGATTCAGAATATTGGGCACGGAATTCCTCGATAAGCGGCGCAAGAACAGCGATGTCGGGCAGATCGTCGAGGCTGGCCTGCGGGGAATGTTGCAAGTGGCACACGATGTGGTTGCGGGCGCAAGCGATTCGACCGCGCTCGGCTTGAAACTTCGCGAAGGCGAGTTGTTTTTTCACCACATTGGCGCGGATGCGCTTCGCGAGATCGCGGAAAATCTCGAGTCGTGGTGTGATGATTGATTCCTGCCAATCGAGGTAATCCACATAGAGACCCGGATGGGCGGCCTGCATCAGCGGGGCGACATCGAAGCAGGTCTGGAACACCGGTTGCAAAAGCGGGCGGAACCGAGCCGGCATCGTGCGGACATCGATGTGATCGACGCAACGGAGCGGCAGCAGGCTTTGGTTCGCCTGGAGGATTTCGTCAAAGGGCAAGTTGCAAAAACGCATCGACTCGCGAAGCGAGAGCTGGATATCGGGAATGCGCTGCCAGAGATCGGCGATTTCGCTATCGAGGAAAATTTTGCGGTGCGCGTCCCAAGTTTGGATATTTTGAAAGCGAAAGCTGCTCAACAGGTGGTGCAGGGATTCTCGGTAATGACCGAGACGGGAGGCTTTGCAGGCAAGGCCGTAGAGGCGGATCAGGGAAATGTCATTGCTGTCGGCCTGAATGGAGCGCTCGACCTCGTAGGCCTCCTGCAGACGGCCGGAGAAGTTGTAGGCGAGCGAGACTTGAAACAAATCCTCCGGACTGCAGTGGTGGCGCTCGGCGAGGATTTGGTCGGCGCAGCGCGCGGCGCGTTCAAAGTGGCCCAGCCGGTTAAAAATCTCGACCGCCGTGACACGCACCTGGAGGCAAGGGTTGGCGAGGAGTTGGGCGCCAATGAGGGCGAGAGCTTCTTCATTCAGGCCTAGATTGAGGAGGGCGAGGGCTTCTTCGAGTCTTGGTTTTGGGTCGCTCAGAATCATTTTAGGAAAATCGTTGACGCGTGCGGGATTTTGATCGGTTTTCGCACGCATGGCTCACCTGCTAGCAATTTGCGGGCCTACTTTTTTTAACAGCACATCTTGTTGGGCGTCGGGTTCCAAAACCCATGCACAGGGTAAAATTTTCCGAAAAACCACGCGAAATGCGGCAGTTTTGTGCAGGCTATCGATCTTAGGGGGTAAGCGCTCCGTGTAGTGCCATTTTAGAAAGGGCTGGAGGAGTCATAGAGTTAGGCGATGACAACTACAGCGGCAGAGACGAAAAAGATCGTCCGGGTGCTAGGAGGTGAGCTGCTCAAGCAGGACCGTCTGGGGCGTGTGCGCACGCCACTGGAAAAGCGTGAGGCCATTGTGAGGGCTTTTTGAGGCGGCGGGCATGAGTGCGGCGCGGGTTGCAAGGCACCATGGGCTCAACGACTCGACTTTTTGCAGTTGGGTGCAGGAGGCGCTTCGGCATGGCAAGGCGCAGCGCAACTCCCCCTCTCTCGACTCCCTAGAAGTGATTTTTCGGGTTAGCAAGGTTGTCTTACATCGAAAGCTGGTTCATTATAGACCTCTGAAAGAGGGGGCGGGCGTCTCACCGGAGGGTGGGAGTCGTCCGATTTCCGTCGAAACGACTGGCGTGAACAAGTCCTTCGAAAACCACAATCTTGAAGATGTCGGCACCACTCGTTCTTATCAATCAAGGAATTGATTTCCAGAGAAAAGGAAAACTGCGCCTAGCCGAGGAAGCCTATCGATCTGTTCTGCGCGACAACCCAAACCACCCGGATGCCTTGCACCTTCTTGGCACCATTGCCTTTCGCGCCGGAAAGCCTGCTGATGCGGTTGCATGGATTCGAAAAGCGATAGCGATCCAGCCCACGAACGCCAATTATTTCAACAATTGCGGCCCGCCACTACGGATGCTGGGGAGTTACGAGGAGGCCGTGGCCTGCTACCGGGAGTGCCTCCGGCTTGATCCTCGGCATCCCGAGGCTTGGTACAATCTGGGCAGGACTTTTTCGGATGCCGGCCAACCTTTGCAAGCTGTAGAGGCCTACACCCGCCAACTCGAACTTCATCCCCGCCACCTCAGCGCGCTGTGGAATCGCAGTCTTGCAAATCTCCTGCTTGGAAAGTTCCATGACGGGTGGCGGGAATATGAGATGCGATGGGAAGCCGCGCCACCCAAAAGACGCCAATTTCCGCAGCCTGCCTGGCGTGGCGAAGATTTGGTCGGCAAGACCCTGCTGATTCACGCGGAGCAGGGACTCGGAGACACAATCCAAATGCTCCGCTACGCGGCACTCGCGGCGGAGCGAGGGGCACGCGTATTGGTGGAGTGCCAGCGCGAACTGACCCGCCTTGTGGCCAGCGTTTCAGGGCCCTCAGTGGTCCTTGCCCGCGGTGACGCCCTCCCGAAATTTGATTTCGAAATTTCCACCATGTCTCTCCCACTCGCGTTCGGAACAACACTGGAAACGATTCCAAACAAGGTGCCATACCTGCGCGCAGAGGCGGGGAGGATTTCCTGGTGGAAAGCCCGACTTGAAAAACTCCCGCCGACCCGCAAGTTCGGGCTGGTCTGGGCCGGTGGGGAGGAAAATCCCAACAACGCCAAAAGAAGCATCCCGCTCGCCAATTTCAACCCCTTGGCGAAAATTCCAGGCATCGAGTGGATCAGCCTTCAAAAAGGCCCAGCGGCCTCGCAGTTGGCAGGGGCGCCGTTTCCGATTCACGATTGGACGGGGGAGATACACGACTTCGCCGATACCGCCGCGTTGGTGGATTGCTTGGACGGGATCGTCACAGTGGACACGGCTGTCGCACACCTGGCAGGGGCGCTTGGCAAGCCGCTTTGGATCATGATCCCGAAGTCTCCTGATTTCCGATGGCTCATGGATCGAAGGGATTCTCCTTGGTATCCGACCGCGCGGCTCATCCGCCAATGCTCTCACGGCATCTGGTCGGGGGCCCTAGAACGCCTCGCTGCGGAATTCCTGTTGTGAGCGCCTCGGAGGGGCCTCCTGTGTTTCCCACAGGCCACTTTACCCCGAATCCAGCACAATTAACCACAGAGGACACGGAGAGCGCAGAGGGTAAATGAATTGCTCCTCATCGCATCGGATCTTTTTGTCCAAGCCACCGCTTTCATAAACCGCTTCTGTGAATCTTTTTCAGCCTGTTCTCCTGTCTAAAAACCATTTTCGGGTTCAAAGCATCGCCCTGCAAATTGGCTGCCACTCGCGCCCGGCGGGGCGGGCACACTATCCCTCCTCCGTGCTCTTCGTGGTGAAAACGCTTCTCTTCCGCCAGAGCCAGACACTGCCGCCCAAGACAAGGAGGATGCCGGTGGCCCAGGTTTCGGGCTCGGGAACTGGGATGATGTGGTGCCCGTTGATGCCGGGATCGAAGCCGTCCGTTTCCAGGCCCAGGTCGAAGCCGGTGCCCAGGAAGCTGTCGCTGCCCACCGCTCCGCTGTAGAAATGCACATTCGACAAGGTGTAGTTTCCGCCTCCGAAATAGATGCGGTCTTGGTCGGCTCCGGTGCCTCCTTCCCACAGCGTTGTGCCGGTCCAGTTGTAGAAGCTCACTTTGTGGAGGCCCATGACCATGTCGGCGAACTCGAGCGCGACATTGTAGGTGCCCAGATCGATGATCGAATCGGCGCTCAGCGTGAGGCTGTTGATTGTTCCACTGTAGTTGCCGGTGAATGACAGCGTCGCCACGGTGGTGCTCGTGCCGTTGAGCGTGATGTTCATGCCGTTGATCGCATTGTCGGCGCTCACGAGGAGGGTGCCCCCGTTGACTTGGACCGTGCTGTTCGAGCTTAGGGCGTTGGCATGGGCAAGATTTAGGGTGCCGCCGTTGATCGTGGTTGTCTTGTTGGAACCCAGCGCTCCAGCGCTTGTGGCGTTGAGCGTGCCGGTATTGACGACCGTGGGGCCGGTGTAGCTGTTGTTGCCGGAGAGGACCAATGTGCCGTTGCCGATTTTTGTCACACCGCCGCTGCCGGTGATTCCTCCGGAGATCGTGAGCATGTCCCCGGCTTCGACATCCCAGGTGGCGTTGTTCACCGTGATCGTGCCGCTGAGGGTCGCGCTCTGGCTGGCCAGCACATTATAGACGCTCATGTTGTTCGAGATCGTGCCGGTGGTGTCGATTTTCAGGAGCGATGTGCCGTCGCTCTGGAGGATCCGGCCGACGCCTGCGGCGTTGGCATGGCCGATCACGACCGTGCCGGTATTGATCGTGGTGTTTCCAGTGTAGGTGTTGTTGCCGGTGAGCGTCAGGACTCCCGTGCCGTTCTTGGTGAGGCCGCCGGTGCCGCTGATCACGCCGGCGAGGGTTTGATTACTAGTGGATCCGAAGAGGAGGGCGCCGTTATTTAAGATGTTGGCCGAGTAATTACCGCCACCGAGGAGTCCGGTGATTTGGAGGGTTCCGGCGTTGATGGTGGTGTCGCCTGTGTAGGAGTTGCTGGCCCCGAGGGTCAGGATGTTGCTGCCATTTTTGGTGAGTCCACCTGTGCCGCTTATGGCGCCGGCAATCGTGAGGTTGCCGGCGGCGGCGTCATAGACTCGGGTGGCGGTGCTGGTGAGGGCGAGGTTGATCGTTTGGGTGGCGGTGGAGTTGTTGAGGATGTTGCCGTTGAGTTGCAGGGCGCTGGCGGGGTCGTAGCCGGCGGAGCCGGAGTTGGCGGCGAGGGTGTAGGCTCCGGCGGTGCTGTTGAAGGTAATGCTCGCCACCGAGCCGACTGTGGCGCTGGCGATGTCATTCGTGGAGGTGCCACCCGTGGCTCCGGCGAAGGTTATGCTCTTGTTGCCGGTAGTCAGCGCGGGCATGAAATCCGTGCTCCAGTTGCCGCTCGCACCATTCCAAGTCGGATCGCCAGGGTTGTAGGCGAGATTCAGGAAGCCGCCAGTGTTCGAGAATGCCCAAGTGCCAATCGGGGCGGTGCCGTTGAAGCCAGTGGTGTCCACCGCGAAGGCGTTCGCATCGAAGCCCGTGACCGCACCCCAATCGATAATGTTCCAGCTGTAGGGGTTGTTGGTGTTCCAGCCGACGGGGTTGCCGCTGATGTAGATCGTGAATTTGTTCGCGCTGGTGGCGCTAAGGGTGGCCGCTCCTGTGCCGCCGCCGACGGTGATCATATCCCAATCGGTTCCGGCCGTACCGGTGACATTGGCGATTTCCCAGTTGTAACCACCGCCGCCTTCGAGCGTGAGCGTGCTGACATTCAGGTTGCCGGGCGAGTTGCCGGGGCCGACGCGACCGCCAGATTGCACGGTGAGGGCGCCGACGGTGCCGGCACCGCCAAGCACACCCGTGTTGCCGATCGTCACCGCGCTGTTGGCGGCGCTGCCGTTCACCACCAGGGTGCCGGAGCTGATCGTGGTCGCCCCGTTGAAGGAACTGGTGCCGGAGAGTGTCAGGACGCCGCTGCCGTTTTTGGTGAGGGAGCCGGTGCCCGAAATGTTGCCGGAGAGGGTTTGGTTGCTATTCGAGCCGAAGACAAAGCTGCCGCTGTTTGCGATGCTGCCCGAGTAGTTGCCGCTTCCCAGCAGACCAGCGGCGCCGATTTGGAGCGTGCCGCCGTTGATCGCGGTCGTGCCGGTGTAGGTGTTCGTGGCGTTTAAGGTTAATGTACCCGTGCCGTTCTTGGTGAGGCCGCCGGTGCCCGAAATGAGGCCCGAGAAGGTGGTGTTGCTGGTGGAGTTGGTGGTCAGTGTTCCCGCGCCGAGGGTGATATTCCCCGAGCCGGTGATTGAGCCGAGCGTTTCGTTGAATCCGGCAAGGTTGAAGGTGCCTCCGGCCACATTGAGATTCGAGGTGTCGGCGATTCTGTTGGAGGCTCCGAGGGCCAGTGTGCCCGCGTTGATCGTGGTCGTACCGTTGTTGGTGTTGTTGCCGGAGAGCGTAAGGATGCCGGTGCCGTTTTTGGTGATGCTGGAGTTGCTTCCAGCGAGGATTCCCGAGACGGTCATGGTGCGATTGGCGGCTACAGTCCACGGGTTGGTGGAATCTGAGGCCAGAGTCAGGTTGCCTGTAATGGAGCTATTTCCTGTAGAGTTAATTGTAAGGGTATTAACGCTAAAGCTGGACGAGATATTCAAAGCACCAGTCAGGTTTGTGCCTTGCGTGCCTCCCCAGCCTGTGACTCCAGCATTGCTTCCGGCGATCGTGATATTTCCCGTTCCGGCGTTCGCCCAGATGGAGGTGGCATACAAGTGGCCAGCCGAACCACTTCGCAGATCCAGATAGATATCGCCGTTGGCGGCGCTGGTATCGAGAGTAAACCTTTGCGCACCAAAGCTGGCATTCAACTCGCCAATTTGCCCGGTAATATTGATGGATGCGGCTGTGATGGTGCGGGAAATGCCGTCAAAGCGAAGCCCGTTACCGCCAGCGACCCCCGTTGAGATGATGACATTCCCACCTTGGGTGATGTTTCCGCTTCCAATCACGATGGTCGATCCAGCTTGCATGGTCAGGTTGCCCGTTCCGGAAATGGTGGTGGGTGCCGTGATGGCCCCCGCAGACATTCTGTAAACCAAATCGGCGTTGTTCACCACCATGGGGCTGGAGATCGAGCCGGTGCTGTTATTGCCGATCTGGAGGGTGCCGGCGTTGATCGTGGTGATGCCAGTGTAGGTGTTGGCCCCCGTGAGCAGGAGTGTATTGTTGCCGGATTTGTTGAGGGCTCCCGATCCGGAAACGACTCCGCTGAGAGTGATATTTCCCGAGGCGGCATTCACCGTGCGGGTGGAGATGAAACTCAGATTCGTGCTGAGTGTTTGGGCATTTGTGGAGTTGTTGGTGATGTCGCCGGTCACGACGAGAGCGGTGCCGCCGCTCGCTCCAGCGGCCCCGGTGTCGGCGGCGAGGGTGTAGGCTCCCGCTCCGGAGGCGAAGGTGATGTTGTTCACTGAGGTGAGCGTGGCGTTGCTGATGTTGTTCGTGGCTGTGCCGCCTGTGCCGTTGAAGGTGAGATTGTTGAAGGTGACTGGTACTGTGTTTTCCACCCACTGGGCCGCCGTGTTCCACGAGCCGGTGCCGGTATTCCAAGTCGAATTCCCGGACAGTCCTCCCGTATAGGTAAGCTGGATAATTCCCGCCGAGGGATTTGAGAATGTCCAAGTGCCCGTGCGGTTGCCTTCGGCGATGCCGAAATTTGTGAAGTCGGTGGTGAAATTCCCCGCGTTGAAGGCACCGGAAAGGCTCGTCGCGCTGATGATATCCCAGCTATAGACGGTGGCGTTGTTCCACCCGGTGGGAGTGCCATTGAGATAAATCGTGAACGGGTTTGCGGGCGTTAGTGTCCCGCTGAGGGCGATCTGGTCGTAGTCCGTACCAGCCACGAAGGTGTTCACCGTGCTGATCGTGAAGTCGTAGCCCGTGCCGGCGCCGATGGTGAGCGTGCCGGCGTTGAATTTTGCCGAGGCGGCAGCGGTGCCTGCTGAGATGCGGACACCCGAGCTCAAGACCACGCTGGAAGAGGTATTACCCGAGGCGGCCAGCGTGCCACTCACAATGGTGAATGTGCCGTTGTGGGTGCTGGCGGCATTATTGATCGTCAAAGTGCCAGTGCCGTTTTTGGTTATGGCGCCGGAGCCGCTAATTACGCCGGAGAGGGTTTGGTTGCTGTTCGAGCCGAGGAGCAATGTGCCAGTGTTTGCGATGTTGCCGGAGTAGCTGCCTCCGCCGAGGAGGCCGGTGCTGGAAAGTTCCAAGGTTCCTGCATTGACAGTTGTGGCACCGGTGTAGGTGTTGTTCGCCGTGAGGAGGAGCGTGCCGGTGCCGTTTTTGGTGAGGGTGCCGGTGCTGGTGCCGATGATTCCGGAGATCGTGGTGTTGCCGGTGGAGTTGACCGTGAGGTTGTAGGTACCGGAGATGCCGCCGGAGATGGTGAAATTCGAGCCGGAATCGGTGGCGATCGTGGTGGCTTGGCCAAGCGTGATGTTTCCGCCCCAGGAGTTGTTGCCAGAGATGCTGCGCAGGGCAGCGCCGGTGTAGCCATTCCAAGTGCCGCTGGCGTTGCTGTTCAATGTGAGCGCTTCGGCGCCCACGGCGATGCCGCCGGTGAGGAGGAGTTGGCCGCTGGTATCCACCTGCGTTGCGCCAGCTGTCGTGCCGAAGGCGTTCGCGTTGGCGGCGACCATGGTGGAGGTGTTGGTGACTTGGGTGAGGCCCGTGTGGGTGTTGTTGCCGGAGATCCGCCAGACATCGTTGCCGGAGCCGGAACAGATGACTAACGCACCTCCGCCGAGAAACGCGCCGGAGAGTTCGTTGAAATTCGCCCCGCCACCAGCCGTGCCTGAGAGTGAGAAGTTCAAGCTGTTGCCTGTGATATTCCCTGTCCAGTTGAGGGCCGCATTGTTGGAGTTGATGCTTCCCCCAGTGCCGCCAATGGTGATGCTCCTGTTTGAGCTGGCGCTGGCATTTCCGGTATAGATCAAGTTAACTCCCCAGCCGCCGGTTCCACCCGAGATGGATGATCCCGCTCCCAGTGCCGAGGCCACACCAGCATTCGCAATCGTGTTGAAGGAAAAGGAAGACAAGCGATTCATACTTACATTTCCGGTAAAGGTATTTAGACCATTGAGCGTTATGCCACCACTGGTATTGTCTGCATTGAAACTCCCCGATCCGCTAATCACACCGTTGATGGT
>JBIPMC010000231.1:0-3763 GCA_044369345.1 Terrimicrobiaceae bacterium | reverse complement strand
TCTACTACCTTTCTGAATTCGGCGACTGGGCTGTGGCGCGTGGATGGACCAGCGATCTTTTCAAGGCGTTGAATGTTTTTTCCTACATCACATTCCGGGCCATCTGCGCGGGAGTCACCGCGTTTCTGCTATCGCTGTTATTTGGAAACTTTGTAATTCGGAAATTGATCTCGCTGAAATTCGGCCAACCCATCCGCACGGCGGCAGAGGTTCACAAGCTCTACGAATTGCACGGGGCAAAAAAAGGCACTCCAACCATGGGCGGAATCCTGCTCATCGGTTCGATTGTGATTTCCACCCTTCTCTGGGCGAAGCCGGAGAATCCTTTTGTGTGGCTGGTTCTCTTCAGCACGCTGTTTCTGGGGGGGATCGGTTTCTATGACGATTGGTTGAAAGTGACGAAGAAAAGCTCCGAAGGCATCAGCAGTAGGCTCAAGTTCGTTCTCCAATGTGCCCTTGCGGGAGTCTTCACCCTATTCTTCCTGATGGATCCCAAACTCTCCCACACGGCGCAGCAGCTCTACATTCCCTTTGTCAAAGAGCCGCTCGTCCTCGGCATGGGCGCGTTCACATTCTTTTTTTACCTGCTGGTCATTGTCGGAACATCCAACGCGGTGAACCTCACCGACGGTTTGGACGGCCTTGCCACAGGCTGCACGGCCACTGTCGCCGCCACCTACGCGGTGCTGGCGTATGTGGCGGGGAACATCAAAACCGCCACCTACCTGCAAATTCCCTTCGTTCAATTTTCCGGCGAGCTCACCGTCCTCTGCATCGCTCTGCTCGGAGCCTGCCTCGGGTTTCTCTGGTGGAATGCCTACCCGGCGCGCGTGTTCATGGGCGACACCGGTTCGCTCGCCATCGGTGGTATGCTTGGAGCCGTGGCCATCTGCTGCAAACAGGAACTCCTTCTTGTGATCGTTGGTGGAGTTTTCGTGATCGAAGCCCTGTCGGTGATTCTCCAAGTCGCTAGCTTCAAATCCACCGGTCGCAGGATTTTTAAAATGTCTCCGATTCACCACCACTTCGAGTTGAGCGGATGGAAGGAAAACACGGTCATCGTGCGATTCTGGATTCTCTCCGTGTTCTTCGCCCTGCTCGGCTTGGCTACCTTGAAACTTCGTTGAAATGAACCAAAGCGGCAAAAAGGCGGTTGTTCTGGGTCTCGGCCATAGTGGCGAGGCCGCTGCAGCGCTTTTGCTGGACCAAGGTGCGCTTGTGACCGTGTGTGAATCCTCCGACTCGGCAGCTTTGCGCGAAAAAGCCAAGGCTCTCCGGGCTCGCGGTGCCAAGGTTTTGCTTGGTCGAGAAGCCGAATCCGATCCGGAAACCTACAATCTTGCGGTGCTTAGCCCCGGTATCGATCCGGTGGTTCCGATTGTGCGAAATGTGGTCGCCAAAAACATCCCGCTCATCGGGGAGCTCGAGTTGGCATATCAAAATTGTGCCTGCCCGGTTGTTGCGATCACCGGCACCAATGGAAAAACGACCACCACGGAATTAACGACGCGGATCATCCAAGGCTGTGGATCCCGCACGATGGCGAGCGGCAACATCGGCCTACCCTTCGCGAGTGCCGTCCGCCATAGCGCTGAATTGGATGTGATGGTTCTTGAGGTCAGCTCATTCCAGCTCGAGACAATCAGGAGTTTCCGCCCGAAAGTCGCCGCATGGCTGAATCTGAGTGCGAACCATCTCGATCGCTATCCCGGCATGCAGGAATACCGCGCCGCCAAGCTGCGGCTATTCGACAACCAGACCTCCGAGGATTTCGCTGTGGTCAATGCCATCAACGACCTTCCAGCTCTCAAGGCGCGCGCGATTACTTTCAGCGCCGTCACGGACAGGGCCGACTTTACGCGGCGTGAAAACTCGATTTTCTTTGGATCGGAAAAAATTCTCGATCAATCCGCAACCCGCCTGCCCGGTCTTCACAATGCGGAAAACATCATGGCGGCGCTGGGCATTGGGCATTCGCTGGGGCTCGAAATGGAAGCTATGGCCGCTGCGATCTCGGATTACGCGCCTCCCGCCCACCGATGTGAATTTGTCCGCGAACTCGACGGGGTGCGCTGGATCAACGACTCGAAGGCCACAAACCTCGATGCCATGGCTCAGGCGATCCGCTCCGCGTCAGGTCCAGTAGTTCTGATTGCCGGTGGAAAGGACAAGGGATTCGAGTTCGATGAGAATGCGGAGCTGATCCGCGAGCGCGTTCGTGCAGCGGTATTGATCGGTGAGATGCGCCGCCGGATCGCCAAGTCATGGCCAAGTTCCGAGTGCCACTGCGTGGATTCTCTGGAGGAAGCCGTAGGTGCTGCGCGGCGGCTAGCACGCTCCGGCGACACGGTGCTTTTTTCCCCGGGAACCTCCTCGTTCGACATGTTTCGCAACTACGGCGAGCGCGGAAACCATTTCAAAAATTTCGTCAACCAACTCCAAAACACCACACCGTAAAAAAACCATGCTGTTCAAAAAAAGAAAACCTGTCGTCCAGCGGCTCAACCGTCGTCTGGTCTCCCGTAAAAGACTCCACGCCCGCGCGGCATCCAGCCGTGATGAAATGGAGGAATATGAATCCGAGTCCGAGCCAAGTATGAAACTCTCGCAGGCTTTCATCGTGGTTCTGATTCTTCATGTGGTCGCCGTCTGCGGCATCTACGGGTTCAACAAGCTCAAAGAAACCTCTGCCAAGCCCGATGCTAAAAAGTCAGCCGCGCCCGCAGCGATGACAGAAATGCCACCGAAACCGGTTGCCGAATCCCAAGTCGAAGCGCCAGCAGCTAAGCCTGTCGAAGCCGCTGCTCAGACCTACACCGTCGTGGCGGGTGACACGCTCAAAAAGATCGCTTCGAAATTCAATACGAGCATCGAGGCTCTCGAAAAAGCCAACAACCTGACGAGCAATGCGATCATTCGCACAGGTCAGGTGCTGTCCGTTGGAAGGGCTGCCGCGGCACCCGCTAAGTCCGAGTCCGCTCCCTCAGCAAAAGCAACGCCCTCCATTGTTGCCAAGCCCGAGCCCGTTCAGCCCGCCGCGGCGAAAGTCGCCCCGGCCGCTGAAACCAAAGCGGCCCCGAAAGAAGATTCATCAACCGCCGGTGAGTCCTATGTTGTGACGAAGGGGGACAATCCCTACTCGATCGCGAAGAAATTCAAGGTCACGCAAGACGCCTTGATGAAAGCCAACAACATTGACGATCCCCGCAAGCTCAAGATTGGCCAAAAACTCATCATTCCCTGAGGCGGTTTCGTCAGCGACACGACCATGCAAAAGAATGTCATCACCGTTTTGTTGATTGCCGTTGCGGGCCTGATTGCGCTGGGCCTTGTGATGCTGTTCAGTACCGGTGCGTATGCACGCGACAGCCATGGTGACATGTATCTTTTTGTGAAGCGACAGGGAATGTGGCTTGTCGTGGGAATCTGCGCTGCTCTTTTTGCTGCGAGCATGGATTATCACATCTGGCGAAAATGGTGGTGGGTCTTATTCGTCGGCAGCGCATTTCTTTTGCTGCTGTGTTTCATTCCGCCGATTGGTCAGCGCATCAATGGCTCCTCGCGCTGGATTAATCTCGGTTTCGGGGCCATTCAACCGAGCGAGTTTGCCAAAGTTTCCTCGATTTTCTTTGTGGCTTGGTGGTTCTCGCGCGAGGATTTGAATTTCGATAATGTCAAAAACGGCCTCCTCATTCCGCTAGCCGTGCTTGGAATTCCGATGGCGCTGATTGTGATGGAAGTCGATATTGGAAACACTGCTCTC
>JBIPMC010000487.1:0-3784 GCA_044369345.1 Terrimicrobiaceae bacterium | reverse complement strand
AAGGCAGACGGCCCCAAAGCAGACGGTCCTAAGGTGGATGCTCCCGCCGCAATCGACACCAAGCATCATATTGATACAGCTCGTGAGCCTTCCCGCGATGCTGACCATCCGCATGATGATAAGCCGGCAAAGGCTGTGGCTGCTCCGGACGCACCGCAACCAGCTGTGCAGACTGCACACAATCCAGTGTCTGTGCCGACAGACTCTGACAAACCGGCGAAGGTCGTCGGCAACAATATTGATCAAGGTTTAGATCCTTCCAAAGTTAATCGCAATCCTACGGTGGCGCCTCAGCCTCTGCCGGATTTGGGCAAACACCAAGACAATCCTCAGGACCCAGCCATTCGCAAGGCTACGGATCCTGGGGCCGATATCACAGCTCGGAAGGGCGACCAGCCAAAACTTGTTGACCAGACAAAACTCGGCGATCAGCCGAAACTTGGCGATCAGCCGAAACTTGGCGATCAGCCGAAACTTGGCGATCAGCCGAAACTTGGCGATCAGCCGAAACTTGGCGATCAGCCAAAACTTGGCGACCAGCCAAAACTTGGCGACCAGCCAAGACTTGGCGACCAGACAAAACTTGTTGACCAGCCAAAACTTGGCGATCAGCCCAAACTTGGCGACCAGCCAAAACTTGCTGACTCGCAAAAGCTAGCGGAATCTTTGAAAACTGTTGACCCGAGCCCTCAGCGTCTGGATGCCGGTCAGCCCCGAGTTGGTGAGTTGCTCCAAAACAAGCTAGTCGATCAACAAAATAAAGTGGGAGACCCTGGGAAGTTGACTGATGCTGCTGCTCTTGCTGCGGCAGTGACCAAAGTAGGTGAGGGGCAGCCCAAAGACGGCAAATTGGATAATGCCGTTAACATCGCCAAGCTAGCCGATCAGATCGCCAACAAGCCTGTTGATGGTGGAGTCGCGAAGATTGGTGCCGGTGACGGGCGGGCAGATCAAGTCGGCAAGGCTCTCGATTCAGCGGTAGGCCGGTTGGCTGAAACCAAGGCATTAGACCCTATGCGTCCGGCTGGTCAGTTGGATGAGGCCGCAATGGCCAGATTTAGAGATCTCATAGCTAATTTCCGTTCGCAGCAAACACTGGGCGCCGATCCTAACTTGATGGGTAGAGCCCTTCTACCTGGCGATATGAAAGACAGCAAATTGGCTATTGAAAACAGAGTTGTTGATGCTAAGGTCACTCCCGCTGCTCTTGCTGAGTCTATGCGTGCTATGGGTATTAATGCCGAAATGCTCAAGGCGATGGAAGCGAATAAAACGCTTTCGGTGCGCGATGCAAGAATGTTGGAGCAGCTCCTTAAGGGGCCTGAAATGTTGGTGGCTAAGCCGTTGGCAGATGCCACCAAAGCTGGAGGCGATTTGGGCTTGCGCGCCGACATGCAACGCGGCATAGACCAACGCATGCAAGATGCACGTCTGGATGTCGCCAGAACCCAGACGGGTAGATTGCCGGGTGAGCTTAATCAGCCGGGAGTCAGACCTGACCTTTTGGGCGTAAGGGAAGTATCTAAGCCCGAGGTGGGCTTTGCCGCAAGGCACGATGTGACCGCTCGTGTCGAGCCTCAGATTCGGCCGGAGTTGGCCGGTATCAGGCCAGACGCTGCCGCAAGGCCAGACGCTGCTGCCAGACCAGACGCCGCTGTCAGGCCGGAATCAGGGAACAGACCGGACGCGGCTCATCGCATTGATAACTCTGCTATGAATGTTGAAAATCAAAGGCAATTTGGTCTAGCCGGAAAAATCGGTGATGATACTGCCAGTGGTGGTAAGCATGATGCCACATCTTTTGGTGCCGATGGTCACCGCAATGACCGTGCCACCACGGGTGCAATCAGTCCGGAAGAAGAAAAAGAACTGCTTGCCAGGAAGCGAAAGGAGGCTGAGGAAAAAGAAAAAGAAGACCAAGACAAGATCCTCGCCAACACTCGAAATGCTATGATTGCGGCAATGTTGATCGACAAACAGCAGCAGGCAGAGAAAGCAGAAAAGGAACTCCAGTTGCGCAACGACGAGGCTAAGAAAAAAGGCGAAGACCAACGTCGCCGATATGTAGTCAAGGAAAAAGACACGCTTGACTCGATTGCCAAGAAACAATTGCGTGATGTTCGCCTGGCTGCCTTGATCTACGAGATCAACAAGCACATGCTGCCTGTGCGCACGGAGAAAGGCAAACAAGTTGTTGATCCCCGTCCGGGCACTTCGATTTGGTTGCCGTCCGAACTCGACATTAGAGAATTTCGCGGACGGCTCTACGCTGGTGGCAAAGCAGCTATGCCCGTTTTGGGTGGTACCAAGTCTACCAAAGCCACGCCGGAAGAAGAGTTGTCGGCGAGATTCGGCTCCAATTGGGATTCTAACGCTCCAGCCGGCGGTGTTCAGGCCGGTATGATGGATGCGGCCTTGGCTCAAAGTGCCGCTCGTCGAGCTAATATCGAGAAGGTTCTTGGCCCCTTGAGCAGCAAGGGCGCTGATGGCGGACGTATTCGTTACATAGTGCGCTTGACTGATACTCTTGAGTCTGTGGCCATCAAGCATCCGGCTTTAAAGGATGCCTCTCTTTGGCCGTTGCTTGCCTCAATAAATAACCTGGCCCTAGATACAGATGCTGATGGTAAACCCTTGGCTGCTCTGCGTCGCGGCATGATGCTGGATATTCCATTGCCTCACGAGATCCAAGAGTTTCGCGAGCAGGAGCAGGGTGAATTCGAGGATGCAGATGACCTTGATGATGAGGAAGCGGACGAACCGGAACTGGCTGGAGCTTCCTCTGAAGCGGTGCCTCAGATTGACTCACCTGCTACGTTACCGGCGCCTTCACCAGAACGAAGACCTCCTATGTCTTTGCGAAATAACGAGCTGACTGTACCGCTGGTGCCGCAACCGGCTCCACCTACGATTGTTCAGCCTCCAGTCTCTGCAAATCCGGCAACGGTGCCTCTACCATATTTGCAGCAGGCCAATGCTCCAGCCGCGCCGACTTCTCAGCAGCCGGCGGCTGACTCGCAACAGACACTGGTGCTGCCCCAGCAGCCTCAGACTTCGCATCTCCCGGCGCCGCCTACGCAGCCTCCGTATACTTCTCAGCCGCTGGCAGCACCGGCTCAGCCCCCAACGCCGGTTCAGCATGTGCAGGCCCAGTCGTCAGCGGCTCCGCAAGTTTATTCACCAGACACTTTGCCCTTGCAACCTGTGAATCCTCAGTCTCAGGCTGAGGCTCAATCTGCCCCTGTGGCTCAGGCGCCGCAAATTCAGCCAGTTTCAAGACCCGCTGCCGCTGTTCCGCCGATCACTAGCATTGACAGGGGGCCTGATCCCTATGTCTCTAATCCGCTTGGTCAGCCACCTTTAATTAGTGGAGACCGTCTAATGTGGTCGCTTGATCCGGCGGTCAGGCTGGTCAAGTCAGCCTATAAATGGGATCCGGCTATCGGTGTATTTCGCTCGCAGCTGGAGCTTTTGTATAATGGGGTCTGGTATCCGGTGATCTTCTTTGAAGTATTTGCCGAAATGGCTGTGCGACACGAATACATTGGTGGGGGTCGAAGGAAATCGATCAAGATTGATCTTCCTCCCACAGCTGCTCAGGAGTTGGCGGACAACGATCTCGTCAATAACTGGCAGACTTATTGCTCGCGCTTTGTCAGCGCCCTGATCGGTTCGCAAGAGCCGGGTTCGATTTAATATTAAATCTGCCGGAAAGTGCCAGTAATTTGGGCTTTTGTTGGCTTGATGTTGCCTGGCATACATTATTAAATACATTAAAGGATAT
>JBIPMC010000230.1:0-3789 GCA_044369345.1 Terrimicrobiaceae bacterium | reverse complement strand
ATCTCGCCGCACAACGAAGCCGTTCGGCACGAGTTCACCGTGGCCTTCATGCGGCATTACAAAGAGAAGACCGGCCGCTCGATCCGGCTCGACTGGCGCACGCCGGGCGGCACCAGCGAGATCGCGCGGTTCCTCGCGGGCGAGTATTTGGCGGCCTTCGAAAATGTCTGGGAAAAAAGTGGCCGCCGCTGGGACTCGGAGGTCGCGTCGGCCTTCGACAGCGCGAAAGTGGTTCTGCCCACCGACTCCGCCAAAGACTCGCCGGAGCAGGCGGCGCGGAGGTTTTTCCTCGAGTCGCAGACCGGCATCGGGATCGATGTGTTTTTCGGCGGCGGCGCGTATGACTTCGAGATTCAAAGCGCGGCCGGGCGGTTGGTTCCCTCCGATGTGATTCGCAACCACCCCGAGTGGTTTCGAGAGGATTCGATCCCTCAGTCGGTCTCCGGCGAGGCGTTCTACGATGCCGACGCGCGCTGGATCGGGGCCTGCCTCTCGTCATTCGGCATCTGCTACAACTCTGACTCGCTCCGCCGTCTTGGCGTTAACGAATTACCGGCGAGTTGGGAGGATTTGACCAATCCCGTTTTCTTCCGACAGGTCGCACTCGCCGATCCCACCAAGAGCGGCTCGGCGGCGAAGGCCTTTGAAATGGTGATCCAGCAACAGATGCAGGAACTCGTTCAAGGCGCAGGGAGCGAGGGCGACGAGGTTTTGGCGCGCGGCTGGACGCGTGGCTTGCAAATCATCCAAGCCGCCTCGGCGAATGCGCGGTATTTCACCGACGCCGCCTCGAAAATCCCGCTCGATGTCTCGCTCGGCGACGCCGCGATCGGGATGTGCATTGATTTCTACGGCCGCTTCCAGAGTGAGTCGGTGCAGGTGGGCGACAAACCCTCGCGCCTGCAATACTTCACCCCCGCCGGGGGATCCTCGGTGGGCGTCGATCCCATCGGCCTGCTGCGCGGCGCGCCGAATCGCTCGGCGGCGGAGGAGTTCATTGCGTTTGTCCTCTCGCTCGAAGGCCAAAAGCTCTGGAACTTCAAGGTCGGCACTCCCGGTGGACCCGAGAAATACGCCCTGCGCCGCCTGCCGATCCGCAAGGAACTCTACGCGCCGGAATTTGCCGACTTCCGCTCCGACCCCGAGGTGCAGCCCTACAAGGAGGCGAAACTTTTCACCTATCACCCGAAGTGGACCGCCCCGTTGTTTCGCGTGATGGCTTTCATCATCCGCGTGGCCTGCCTCGATCTTCACAAAGAGCAAACCGAGGCGTGGCAGGCGTTGGTCGCGGCGAAATTTCCCCGCGAGGCCTACCGTGTGTTTGCGAACCTGGATGCCGTGAATTACGAAACCGCCCGCACGATATTGATAAAGGCGTTGGACTCGAAAAATCGCATCGAGGAGGTGCGACTCGCCAAGGAACTTTCTGATAAGTTCCGCGCTCAATACAAAGAGGCCGCCCGCCTCGCCAAGGAGGGGAAATCATGTCGAACCAATTTGCCAAAGGCGTCTTCGCCCTGACCGCCGTTTTTTTTGCCCTGTTCTTCCTCTGGCCTATCGCGGAGACGGTGCGCGGAGCGTTTGTGGGGTCTGACGGGCGGTTCACCCTCGATTACATCGCCGAGGTTTTCCGGAACCCGCTTTACCTCGAGGGCCTCTGGAATTCCTTCCGTATCGGAATTTTTAGCACACTGCTGGCCGCTTTGCTTGCGATGCCGCTCGCGTGGATGAGCGACCGGTTCAACTTTCCAGGAAAACCTCTCCTCGGCGCTCTGGTGCTGGTGCCGATGATTATGCCGCCGTTCGTCGGAGCCATCGGCGTGAAGCAGATCCTCGGTCAGCAAGGCGCGCTGAATGCGTTCCTCGCCGATCTCGGAATTTTGAACCCGGATGCGCCAATCGACTGGCTGGGCGAGGGGAGGATTTGGGGCGTCGTGGCGCTGATCGCGCTGAACCTCTACCCGATCATCTACCTCAATGTCCTCGCCGCTCTCGCGAATGTGGACCCCGCGATGGAGGAGGCCGCCGAAAACCTCGGCTGCACCGGCTTCCGGAAGTTCCGCAAAATCACGCTGCC
The DNA here is from genome assembly GCA_044369345.1 of Terrimicrobiaceae bacterium. Classification (GTDB taxonomy): domain Bacteria; phylum Verrucomicrobiota; class Verrucomicrobiia; order Chthoniobacterales; family Terrimicrobiaceae; genus UBA967. The sequence goes on along the minus strand of JBIPMC010000230.1, from coordinate 1,712 downwards.
GCTCATCATGCCCGGCGTTTTTGCGGGCGGGACGATTGTTTTCATCTGGTCGTTCACAGAGCTCGGCGTGCCGCTAATGTTCGATTTCACGCGTGTCGCCTCGGTGCAGATTTTTCATGGCATCAAAGACATTGGCGGCAATCCGTTTCCCTTCGCGCTCGTGGTCGTGATGCTCGCCGCGACGGTTCTGCTCTACGCCGCCAGCAAGCTCACGCTCGGTCGCTCATCCCACGCCATGATGGCGAAGGCTACCAGCCAGGGTGGGCCGCGCGACCCAGGTCTGGCGGGGCGTTGGCTTTGCGCGGCGGTCTTCACGGCGGTCACGCTTCTGGCGGTCCTGCCGCACCTCGGCGTGGTGCTCGTGGCGTTTTCCAGCGAGTGGTATCAGACCATCCTCCCGAGCGGTTGGACGCTCTCGCATTTCGAAGCCGCGCTCGGCCACAACCTCACGCTCCCCTCGATCCAAAACAGCCTCAAATACGCGGGCCTCGCGACTTTGCTGGATCTCTTCCTCGGCGTGGCGATCGCCTATGTGGTGGTCCGCACCCGCCTCCCCGGCCGCCAAATCCTCGACGCGCTCGCCATGATGCCGCTGGCCGTGCCGGGGTTGGTGCTCGCTTTTGGTTATCTCGCGATGACGCAGGAGGGAAAAATTTTCGAATTCCTGAACCCGGCGGTCGATCCGCTGATCATTCTAGTGATCGCCTATTCGGTGCGTCGCCTGCCGTATGTCGTCCGCTCTGCGGCGGCGGGGTTCCAACAAACCAGCGTCACGCTCGAGGAAGCCGCCCAAAACCTCGGCTGCCCGCCCCTGCGCACGCTGCGCAAAATCACAATTCCCCTCATCGCTGCCAATCTCCTCGCTGGCGGCCTGCTGGCGTTTTCCTTCGCGATGCTCGAGGTGAGCGACTCGTTGATCCTCGCCCAAAAACAGCAGGACTTCCCGATCACGAAGGCGATTTACGAACTCTACCAACTCCTCGGCGAAGGCCGCTTCGTCGCCAGCGCGCTCGGCGTCTGGGCCATGGCCTTCCTCGCCACCACCATCATCGGCGCCAGCCTCATCCTCGGCAAAAAACTCGGAGCCATTTTCCGGGCCTGAGCGCGGTCTATGGAGGACTCACACGAAGCCACGAAGCCACGAAGCCACGAAGCCACGAAGCCACGAAGCCACGAAGCCACGAAGGGATAAGGAGGAAATTTCGGCTGTCGTTGTGGATTGTGCTTTTCGGTAGCACCGGGATTTGGGGCCGACTTGATTGTGGGTGGACTTGTTTTGGTTGAATTGAAATCCGTTGAATCCTTGTCGCTGGTTCACTCCAAGCAAGTTCTCACCTATCTTCGATTGCTCGATCTTCCATTGGGTCTTCTCGTCAATTTCGGTGCCGCCAGCTTTAAGGAAGGTTGCAAAAGGATCGTTAATGGTCCGCAGTCCTTCGTGTCTTCGTGCCTTCGTGTGAACCAGATTTCCTGATAGCCTAAATTCGGGCTCGAGGCCCATTTCACTCCTTGTCAAAAGCCCGCGCGCGGGTATTGGTATCCGCTCTATTTATGCCAGCCGCCAACGACCTCCGCAAAGGAATGGCCATCCGCTACAACGGAAATCCCGCCATCGTTCTTGAAATCAACCACCGCACGCCGGGCAACCTCCGCGCGTTCGTGCAATGCATCATCCGCTACATCGGCACCGGCAAATCTGCCGACATCCGCTT
>JBIPMC010000486.1:0-3812 GCA_044369345.1 Terrimicrobiaceae bacterium | reverse complement strand
TCGCGCGCAGGTACTTGATGCAGCGCTTGAGCTAAGAAAAGACTTGAGTGACCATAGTCATACCAAGGCCAAAACAAGTTGTTGTACTTAGGATTGACGCGTTCGCCAACCATAAGATATTGCGCTGAAGAGATGTGACCAAGGAAATTAGGTTCATCAATGCTGTCAGGCAATTGCGAAGACAACAAGTGACTTGCACGATTGACTGCGTAATCTGTAAACAAATCAAGCTTGTCACCCCAAGTTTCAATCGAGTACTTGATGTGATCTGCGCGTGCGTGCACACCACCTGTCCTTAGCAGCAAGTCAGTGTAGTTCTCGTTTGGTACGTGCGACTTGTCACCATGCCACAAGTGCAAGTAACGTTTAGCAACACCCATCACGTTGTCGTACATCTCTTCGCGTTCTGTCTTTAGCTTGTCAAAGCGTTTTTCGTACTCGACAAGGTCTTCAGGCAAACAGTAGATGTAGACTGCACCATGTTTGCGAGCAACACGATCCATCATGCGGCCCATCTGCGCCCACTTACTACCACCACGATATTCAGCAGCATACAAGGCTTCACTTGGCCACCACCTATCAATGATGACAGGCTGCTTGCGGCTTTTGCGAATGGCCCAGCGAATGGCTGCTGTGTGATACTCAAACATGTGATCAGGCCAGCGATAACTCAGATGCAAATAAACTGCACCGAGTTTCTTGGCCATGTGTTGAGCAAGTGTAGTCTTACCCACACCATCAGGTCCTTCAAGAATAAAGATCATGATGGTCTCCTTGCGTTTTCTGCTGCGTTCATGCCAGACAGGAAGATGGCGGCAAGAGCTTGTTGAAATGTGCAGCCGCCGTTTGTCATCGTGGCAAAGATGTCGATAGCCTCGGCTTCAATGAATTCACGCATTTCTCTGCTGCCAAGTCTTGCCATCTCCATGCCTCGAGGCGCTCGTTTTGCTAATGTTGGTTTAATTGGTGTCATCAGTCAAGCCCCCACACTTTAACGACAACTAACCACTTGCCGTTTTCAGTGGGCTGAGACGAGTAGATTGCTGGTGACCTCATAGGATCTTCACCCTTGATGTGTTGAGCAGCCATCTCCTCAGCTTCCTTTTGAGTGTCAGCGATAAACTTGAGGTAGTCAGCCATTGCCTTCTCCTGCTAGGTCCGATAGATCTGGAGCAGTCCAGCCCTCGGGCTTGATGACATCGAAAGCTTGACTGCGCGCTGACGGACCACGGACTTTCGCCATGTTTGCAGCATGGACTCGGTCCCACGCGGCTTGGAAGTCGAAGCCTTGTAGATAAGCAGTGCCCATGACCACGTAGCAGAGGTCCACCAACGCGTCGAGCTGATCGGTTTTATTTTCGGCGACAATGAGTTCATCGAGTTCCTCAAAGATGAAACCTATCCGAAAGCTTGCCAGCTCTTTGGGCAAGTCCCTTGGCGGCCCGTCGTATTGCAGGCCGAATTTCTCGTGAAATGCTTTGATGTCGTTCCACATGTTTGTCCTTTCTAATTTCAATCCATAGAATGACGATGATCAATGAGATCATCGCCACCAAAAACCAACCTACATTAAGCAAGAAGCTCTCGCCACTTCTCTGAACTACCCCAACGTCCTTCGACATCACGTAGATCAGGGAATTGTCTGCCACCGCCTGGGTTCCACTTAAGCTGCCACAAACAATTGCGACTGCGCGATGGATAAAGCGGAGCGAAGATGGTCGCCAAGTAGTTGCTGTCGTAGTAGTCTCGCATTGCATCAAACACCTCCTTGTGTGCTGGTGGCAACTCGTCTTTGTAATCACGCATCGAGGCGAACGTGCCCCAATGGCCTTCAACACGCCAACCTACGTCTTCTAGCAAAGCGCCAAAAGCAAGGTAAGTCATCTCGTTGACGTGGTTCGCAGCGGCTCCTACATCAGGATCCCAGCAAGGCGTTGAGATAAACAAGGTGCCTTCTGGCTCTAGCAAGTTGCCAAAGTTGGCCAGCAAACGACGGCAGTGCTCTGGTTCAATGTGCTCGGCAACCTCAAAACAAACGATCGTATTTGGCGTCTGCTCTATTTGCTCTGGCTTTAAAACGGCTGCATCACACTCGCTGAGCAACTGACTGGGTTTCCAAGTTGACTTGGCAAACTGGTCTGGCATTGACAATTTGCTGACGTCGGCAGCTGCGTAGAACTGGGGACCAAGACGAGACGAGTGCATGAGCTTGGCCAACGGCATCTCTTTGCCGCAACCAACGTCTAGGATCCGAGCCGTTTTGTAACGACCGCCTTGATGCAGCCACTTGACGACGTGCGTCCAGCGAAGACAATGGGCGATGTAATCACGGTGCAAGAACCCGCGTTCCTCAGCGTTGTCGACAGACAGGAATGTCTTATCGATTGCTTTTCCTCTTTCATTTGCCATACATTTTCCTTTCTAAAGGGGTGGTCGAGGCATTTAAAGTCGGCCTCGGAACGACTCCGTGACTATCGTACCACAGAACGTATTGTTTCTATAGCCCCTGCTTTAATCAAGCTGCCCTGATAATAGGACAACAGACGTTGGGGCTTCTGGCGACTCTTGAGACGAGCAGAAATCAGGGTCAACAATTCAGTTTTGCCAATTTCATGCGCTTCTTCAAGGATCGCCAGAATGGCCTTTGCCTGTTTAGCCAAGGCCTGTTCAGGCACTTGAATGAACCGGTAAGTCACCATTCTGGTTTCTCCTTTATTAGGCAGCTTGCGCGTACTCGACTGCCAGGTCTAAGGCCTTCCGCTTGAGAGCGGCTCGCGGGCCAAACCACGCCGAATTCAAGGCAGCATCGCGGTTGCGACCGGCTTTGTGATCAACGTAGAACGTAACCGCATTCAAGGCAGACCACCATGAACCTTCGGACAAGTCTGCACCTGGCTGCGTGTGAATGCAATTATAGACTTCGTCCGCGGATCTTGTAAATTGGTCTCGGGTTATTTCGCCGCCAACAAGAGCTGGATTGAAAAGCTTGGCGATGTACTCAGTGACCTTGTTTTCTTGGTACGACACTCTTGCTAGGAGCTCCGCGGTGGCCTTGAAAGCATCAAGTTGATGGGTAGCAAGACCTAAGGCTGTTTCGGCCTTCTGGATGACATCCTGGTCAAACTGGCGTATGTGCGACATGGTAAAGCGTTCACCAGCTTGTCCGAGAGCTTGCGTCAAGGTGTTGTTGCAGACGACTCGGATGGGCGTAAACATGATGGTCAAGGACTTACCCCAGACGTGCGGCTGATTGAGCAGCAAGTATCCGTTGACTTCGTCACCGCCGGGCAAAGCAAAGCCCTTGTTGATGGCAGCAAGGCCCCAGACCTGACGGCCACCGTCTAAGGATCCGGCCGTTTCCATCTTCATGTGACCTGCTTTGACAAAGCGATCGAAGAAGGCAAAAACTTCGCTGTTCTGCATAGGCACGTAATTCTTGCCGCAAGGACCTAGGATCTTGTTGTCTGAATCACGAACGAGGACGCCCCAATCGTTGGTCTTCAGAGTTGCTTCTGAAGCCTGAAAGTCAGCAGCTGACTGGGTGGTGAACATAGACCGGCGACTGACGGTCCAATCAAGACCGGCAGCAAGGATCATCTCTTGCGGGGTTAATGCATCACTGACCTGGTTACCTAGACCGTGCCAGGGAGTTGAGTTGGCGTATGCCATGGATTCGATTAAGTGAGCCATATGATTCTCCTTTCTAATGAGTTGGAATGGCTATTATACACGGAAAATGACCGCACGCAACAGGAATAATAGTACTAGTACAATTACCACTGCTGCGGGGATCGCGATCATCAACAACAATG
>JBIPMC010000315.1:0-2747 GCA_044369345.1 Terrimicrobiaceae bacterium | reverse complement strand
GAAGTGGGTTTCATTGACGCGGATTGCAGTGATTTTAAATAAACCGGCAGGTTTTGCCTGCAATCCAACACAGAAAGAATCGTGCCTAGCAGATTAACCATAAACGGGATAAATCGTTTTTAAGAACCGACTAGCTATGGCGTTTCCGACCCTGAAGTCGACGAAGCCTTACTCCCACTCGATTGTGGCCGGTGGCTTGCTGGAGATGTCGTAGCAGACGCGGTTCGCGCCTTTGACCTCGTTGATGATGCGGGTTGAGATTTTGGCGAGGAGTTCGTGCGGGAGGCGCACCCAGTCGGCGGTCATGCCGTCGTGGCTGTTCACCATCCGTAGCGCAATCGTGTAGTCGTAGGTGCGTTCGTCGCCCATCACGCCGACGCTGCGCACTGGAAGCAGGACAGCGAAGGATTGCCAAACTTTGTAATACCAGCCGGAGGCTTTCATTTCCTCGAGCACGATGGAATCGGCCTCTCGCACGATACGAAGGCGCTCGGCGGTGATCTCGCCAATCACGCGGACGGCAAGGCCGGGTCCAGGGAACGGTTGGCGGTGGACGATTTCTTTGGAGAGCCCGAGTTCTTCACCGACTTGGCGGACTTCGTCTTTGAAAAGTTGGCGGAGCGGCTCGACGAGTTCGAACTTCATGCGCTCGGGGAGGCCGCCGACATTGTGGTGGCTCTTGATGAGCGCGGCGGGATTACCGGAAATGGAAACGCTCTCGATCACATCGGGGTAGAGCGTGCCTTGGGCGAGGAACCGGTAGTGGCCGGGATCGGATTTTTTCAGATCGCGCGCGGCTTTTTCGAAAACCTTGATGAACTCGTTCCCGATGATCTTGCGCTTGCGCTCGGGGTCGGTGACGCCTTTGAGCTTTTTGAGAAATTGCTCTGAGGCGTCCACAGTTTTCATCCGGATGCGGAACTCTCGGGAGAAGAGTTTCTCCACCGCTGCCGCTTCGTTGGCGCGGAGGAGTCCGTTATCCACGAAGATGCAGGTGAGTCGGTCGCCGATGGCCTTGTGGAGCAGCACGGCGGCCACGGAGGAATCGACGCCGCCGCTGAGGCCGAGGATCACGCGGCCGTCGCCGACTTGCTCGCGAATCTCGCGGCAGGTGCGGTCGATGAAGGATTCCATCGTCCAGTTCGATTTGCATCCGCAGATGCGGTGGACAAAGTTTGCGAGGATTTCCTTGCCGCGCGGCGTGTGGACGACCTCGGGGTGGAATTGCAGCCCGTAGATGTGGCGCTTGGTGTCGCCAATGACGGCGTGCGGGGAGTTTTCGGTTTTGCCGAGCGGGCGGAAGCCGGCGGGGAGATTGGTGATCTTGTCGCCGTGGCTGTTCCAGACTTCGAGGGTGGCGGGGAGCTTGTCGAAGAGAGCGCACTTGGGATCGCCCTTGAGTTTTCCCGGGCCGTATTCACGGGCGCTGGAGCGCTCGACCTTGCCGCCGAGGCCGTGGGCGATGAGTTGCATGCCGTAGCAAATGCCGAGAACCGGAATCCCGAGGTCGTAGATTTTTTTATCCACCTGCGGAGCTTTTGCCGCATAAACACTGGCTGGGCCGCCCGAGAGGATGATGCCCGAGGGTTTCAGCTTGGCGATTTCCGAGGCTTTGGTGCGGAAGGGGAGGATTTCCGAATAGACGCGGCACTCGCGCACGCGGCGCGCAATGACCTGGGTGTATTGAGAGCCGAAATCGAGAATGAGGATTTTTTCCCCGGCGGGCTGGGTAGGCATCGGGAGGCGTTTAGTTGTAGTCGGGGCCGAATTTATCGGAGAGAGGGTTGTTTGGAACAATCTGGCCGCGGCCTTGAATTCCCTCCTCAAAGCGGTTGCCAACATCCTCGACTGATTGCTCGGAAATCGCACATCCCGGGACGAGCGCGAGAAGCCCTGTCACACAAAAAAAGATCACGCCTTTCATGGCGGCGCAGCATAATGATTCAACTTGTCATGGCAAACATCATTCCGTCCGAGACGATCCTGGATTTCTACCGGCGCGGCGTTTTTCCCATGGCGGTGGATGGTAGGCTTCGGCTGTTCTCGCCCGACCCGCGCGGAGTGTTTCCGTTGGATGGTTTTCGCATTCCGCACGGCTCCCGAAAAGTCCTGCGCGATCCGGCTTGGGAGATCACATTGGATGAGGCTTTCGAGGAGGTCGTGCTGGGCTGTGCGGAGCGCGACGAGACCTGGATCGATGAGACCATTTACCTCAGCTACACCGAACTTCATCGCCTTGGCCATGCGCATTCTGTCGAGGTCTGGCGCGAGGGCGAGCTGGTCGGTGGACTTTACGGTGTGGCGATCGGGGCGGCGTTTTTCGGCGAGTCGATGTTCAGCCGTGTGCCGGGTGCCTCCAAAGTGGCGCTAGTGAGTCTGGTCGATATCCTGCGCGCGCAGGACTACGAGCTTTTGGATACCCAATGGGTCACGCCGCATCTCGAGAAATTCGGTGCCTGTGAAATCCCGCGCGAGGAGTATTTGGAAAAGCTCGGGCAGGCTCTGGAGAAGGAGGGGAGTTTTCAGTGGCCAACAAAAACGCGCTCCCCCGCACTGAGGCCTTCGAGCACAGGATAAAAGCCGTTGATTTCGGGCCCGAGACGCACCGGGACCGGAATGGGTTTCCCTTTTTCCTCCCGTACAAGAGTCATTTCGGTGCCAGAAAAACGAACGGCGGCGGCTGGGACGACCGGGACTTCCGGGAAAACCTCGCTCTCGATTTCCACGACCCCCTGAACCTTGGCGGG
>JBIPMC010000043.1:0-9803 GCA_044369345.1 Terrimicrobiaceae bacterium | reverse complement strand
ATTTTTATTGTGGAGGATCGCCTCGATTTTGAAGAGGCCGGTATTCGGATCAGCGGAGGGACTCGCGAACATCACCTCAGGCCGGAGAGTTTCGTGTCGCTTGGGTGAGAGTAGAAGAGGGATTTTCTTGCCCAGCGGGAACAGCGGCAGATCGTCTTGGGGCACTTGAAGAAAGACGCGGAGCATTTCGATGTCGGAGACGATACCGAGGATTTGATTTGCGCCCAAAGCCTCCCCGGCTTGGACATTGAGCGAGGTCACGACCCCGCTGATCGGGGAGCGCACCGTGTGACGCGCCAAAACCTTGCGGGCCTCATCCAATCGGGCGCGACTCGCTCGGACCTCGGCCAAGGCAATTTCTGCGGCGGTTTCAGAAACAACGCCGGTTTTTTGGAGTTGCTGGGTCTCCACCAATCCGCGCGAGGCCTCGGTGTGACGCGCCAATTCGGATTCCATGGCAAGGCGTGCCCGGGTTTCATCCATCCTCAGCAGCGGATCGCCTTTTTTCACCTCCGCTCCGGGCTGGACGAATTTCTCGATGCTCCGGCCATCCACGCCGGCTCGGATATCCGCAGCGAGCCACGGCTCGATGGCGGCGGGAAATTTTTTCACATGCGCGAGGCGCTCGAAACCAACCTCGACGACCTCCAGCGCAGGGGCGGGGCTTGGTTCGGGCTTCGGTGCGGCGCGCTGGCGTTCGTGCCGGACACCAAGAAACGCCATCATGAAAAGCGCCATGGCTGCGGCACCGGGAGCGATCCGTTTGGCGCGGCTTTTCAACATGATGGGCCGAGAACTTAAACCACGCCGCGCGGCTGGCAAGATGCTCGCGGCAATCGAATATGGCTGTTGAAAAACAAGACGCGGCCGGTATTTTTCGGCCCATGTCAATTGATCGGATACTGCTTGCGGCCCAAGGCTACATCGAACTTGAGATGCCTGCCGATGCCTTGGCGGAACTGGATTCGCTGGGCCCCGAAGAGTGCGAGATCGAGGCCGTGCTGCAAATGAGGCTTTTCATTTTGATGAAGACACGCTCGTGGGATGAGGCGCTGGCGATGTGTCGGCGTTTGCGCGAGTTGTATCCCGAGGGTGTGGCAGGCTACATCCACGGCGCGTTTTGCTTGCATGAAGAGGGACGAACCGCCGAGGCGCGCGACCTGCTTTTGAGCGGACCGCCATGCCTCGAAGACGAGGCGACTTATTTCTATAACCTCGCCTGCTACTCCGCCGTGCTCGGCGATCTCACAGCGGCCCGCGATTATGTGCAAACGAGCTTTGCGATGGACGACAAATTCCGCGAAATCGCGAAGCTCGATCCCGACCTTCATTTGCTGCGCAAGGAGCTGTGAGGGCCGTCGAGGAGGCGTTCCGCCGGAACTTCAGCGAGGGACGCGAGGTCGGGGCGGCTCTATGTGTTTACGATGGTGGAGAGGAGGCGCTTTCGCTGCATGGAGGATTTCGCGATGCTGCAAGGCAGCATTCTTGGGTCGAATCAACGATTGTTCTCGTATGGTCGGCGACAAAAGCCCCGGCCAGTGCTTGTGCGCTTCATGTGATTCATGAGGCGGGGCTGGATTTGGAAACTCCGGTGGCGGAAATTTGGCCGGAGTTTGCGCAGTCGGGCAAAGCGCGCCTCACCCTCGGGCATGTGATGACCCACCGCGCGGGGCTTTGTGCGCTGGATGATGCCTCGGCCAAGATGCTCGATCACGAAAGTGTCGTTCGCGCCATCGAGAGGCAGCGTCCGCAGCTTCCACCCGAGGCCGGCCCGGCTTACGCCCCCAGGGTTTTCGGATTTCTGCTCGATGAAATCGTTCGGCGACTTGCCGGCGGCGAAAGTCTTGGCGCACGCTGGCGCAGAGTTTTTGCCGAACCGCTCGCTCTCGACTTTTGGATCGGACTGCCGGAATGCCAGCACCACCGCTTGGCCACGATGCTGGCGCCGAAGCCCGGCCCGCCCGCCGAAGCCGACGAGCTTTTTCTCGATGCCTTCACGGCCCCGGCCTCGCTGACTCGGCGCTCCTTTGCCAGCCCCTCCGGTCTGGCTACGGCATCAGCGATGAATGCTCCGGAGGTGCGTTCGGCCTCGCTTCCTGCGATGGGAGGAATTGGTTCGGCGCGGGCGCTGGCGAAATTCTATGCGATGCTCGCCAATGGCGGGGCTTGGCAGGGGCGGGAGTATTTGGCCCCTCAAATCCTCCACTGGATCGCGGCGCCCGCCTCGCAGGGATTCGATCCCGTGCTTCAGCGCGAGATGGCTTTAGCTGCTGGCTTCACCCGCGATCCAGTGGATGATGCCGGCAAAAAAATCCGCGCGATGCTCGGCCCCTCGACATCTGCGTTTGGCCATGCTGGCGCGGGCGGCAGCCTGGCTTTCGCCGACCCAGACCGAAATCTTGGCTTTGCCTATGTGATGAACCAGATGGAGCTCGGCGTGTTGCCGCGCGAGCGCTGCCAATCTCTCGTTCGCGCGCTGTATTACTGACCTAAAATCTTTCGCCCCATCCCGGCGCGCCTTGTGCTATGGATCACGAAATGAAAGCCGGCGACAATCTCACGGGTTCGCTCCTCGTGGCGCATCCCGACCTGCACGATCCGAATTTCCGCCGGACGATTGTGTTTTTGTCTGAGCATAGCCCCGAAGAGGGCGCGACGGGTTTTGTGCTAAACCGCCCCATCGACCTCGTCGTCGAGCGCGGCCCGAAAGCGCCGGCGTTTTTTGGAGGTCCGGTGGAAGCCGGAAAAATGCTGCTCGCGAGCCTGCAATGGCGCGACAACCCGAGCATGGTGACCTACCGGATTTTCAATGGCGGCGAGGACGAGGAATCGCGCCGGGGCTGGGAAGACGGGCTCCGCATTTTTGTGGGCTACTCCGGCTGGTCCGCCGGACAACTTGAGCGCGAACTCCAACAAAACGCCTGGCTCGTCGTACCTCCCACGCGCGAGTTGATCGAAATGAAGAGCCCCTTGACGATCTGGAAAAAAATCATGCGCGCATCGGGTCCGTTTTTTTATCTCCTCTCCGAGGCCCCCGACGACCCGCGCCGGAATTGACTGCCGGGCGGCGATCCTGCTTTCGCCGAAAAACTGGAGGCGACGGGAGTCGAACCCGTGTCCTTTAAACGATCCACACAACCTTCTACATGTTTAGACGGTTTTTGGTCTCGGGGAGGGCGGGCGAGCCGTCACGCTTCCATCCCCAAAGCGTCCACGATATCGATTCATCCGGGGTAGCGGTCGCTCCATCCCAGACCAGCCTGCTGTCGTCGCATTCCCGCCTAGCAGGCGTCGGCTGGAATGCGTCACGGCTCAATTAGGCCGCGAGAGCGAGATCTTCGTAATCTGCGTTTATTTGTTTTGATCCGATTTTTAACGAGGCCAACGAATCATCCTCGACATGCAGGCCGGGCTTCACACTCAAAGTCGAAACCATTACGCCCCCGTGTAGGTATTGGGAAACTACGCCGCGCTTTGCGAAATGCAAGCCGCCCGCCGAGCCGGACAATGGGCCACCTGAATTTTAGCTTGGGCAGGACGGCCGGAAACACGCATTCTCCCGCGATGATTTTTGGTCGAATTGAGGAACTGCGCCGGAGGCCAGTGCGATGATTCAGGGCTTGCCGGGGTTCCGGGATTTTTTCCCGGAGGATTGTGCGCGGCGGAACCATGTCGTGGCCACATGGCGCGAGGTTTCAAGGCGCTATGGCTTCGTGGAGTTCGACGGGCCGGTTCTGGAAAGCACCGATCTCTACCGCAAAAAAAACGAGGCGGGGTCTGAGATTCTCGAGCAACTCTACTCCTTCACCGACCGTGGAGGCCGCGAGGTGGCGCTTCGTCCGGAAATGACGCCGACGCTCGCTCGGATGGTGGCGGCGCGAGAGAAGCACTACCGCAAACCAATGAAGTGGTTTTGCGTTTCAAATTTCTTCCGCCACGAGCGCCAGCAAAAGGGCCGCCTGCGCGAGTTTTTGCAGTTCAATGCCGACATTCTCGGCGAATCCTCGCCGCAGGCCGACGCCGAAATCATTGCTCTCGCCATCGACTTGATGCGGGCCTTCGGCTTTACGGCAGAGCATTTCGTCGTGCGACTCAGTGACCGCAAGGCGTGGATGGATTTTCTCCAATCGCGTGGTTGCGACGAGGCGGCCTGCCGCGCTGCCCTCGCTTGCGCCGACAAGCTTGAGCGCGAGCCCGAGGAAAAACTCAACGCCAAGCTCGTGGCAACTGGCCTGACCGTGGCCGACCTCAAAGCCTTCATCGCCGTCGGCAGCCCCGAGGCATTCGCGCCGGTTCTTGAAGCGCTCGACGCCCGGGGGCTCACGGGATTTGTCCAACCCGACCTCTCGATCGTACGCGGCCTTGCCTACTACACCGGGGTGGTCTTCGAGATTTTCGACCGATCGAAAAACCTCCGTGCCCTCGCCGGCGGCGGACGCTACGACGGACTCGTGAAGGGCCTCAGCGACGGAGCCGCCGATCTGCCAGCCATTGGCTTCGGAATGGGCGATGTGGTCCTCGGGCACCTCATCGACGAAATCCCAGCCGCCGCTGAAAAACTCCGCGCCGCCCTCGCCGCTTCAACCGATGTTTTCGTCATCATTGCCGACGAATCCCACCGCGCCGAAGCGCTCCAAGTCGTACAGACTTGCCGTGAAATTGGCCTCTCCACCGATTTCCCGCTCAAGCCTGCGAAGGTCGGCAAACAATTCCAAGAGGCCGAGCACCTCGGCGCGCGTCACGCCGTCGTGATCGGACAGGAATGGCCCCAAGTGAAACTCAAGCACCTCGCCACCCGCGCCGAGGAATCCCTCGACCACGCGGCGCTCGCACCGAAACTGAAAAATTACAAACTTCATTCTTAAAACTCCGATGACCTACCGCACCCACCACTGCAACGCCCTCCGCCCCAACCATTCAGGCACCGAAGCCACGCTCTGCGGCTGGGTTGCCTCCCGCCGCGACCACGGCGGCCTGATCTTTATCGACCTCCGCGACCGCGAGGGCATCACGCAGGTGGTTTTTCGCCCTGAGGAAAATCCCGAGGCTTCCGCAAAATCCCACGCACTACGCAGCGAGGATGTGATCCGTGTCACCGGCAAAGTCGTCCCCCGCCTGGCGGGAACCGAAAATCCCAAACTCGCCACCGGCGCGATCGAACTCGTCGCCACCAGCCTCGACATCCTCAACGCCGCCGAAGTTCTCCCCTTCCAACTCGACGACAAAGTTTCCAACGAAGACCTCCGGCTTACCTACCGCTACCTCGATCTGCGCCGTGAAAACATGGGCCGCAACCTGCGCCTGCGCCACCGCGTCGTGAAGACCATGCGCGATGTGATGGACTCCGAGGGTTTCCTCGAAATCGAAACGCCGATCCTGTCGAAAAGCACGCCGGAAGGCGCGAGAGATTTTCTCGTTCCATCGCGTCTTACGCCGGGAGCCTTCTACGCGCTCCCACAGGCTCCGCAGCAATACAAACAACTCCTCATGGTCGCCGGCGTGGAAAAATATTTCCAAATCGCCCGTTGTTTCCGCGACGAGGATTTGCGCGCCGACCGCCAGCCCGAGTTCACCCAACTCGATGTCGAAGCGTCGTTCACCACGCAGGACGAAATCCTCGAGCTGATGGAAAAAGTCATCGCTGCCGTCTTCCGCGAGTCGAAAGGCATCGAAATCCCCGTTCCGTTCCCACGCCTCACCTACAAGGACGCCATGAACCGCTACGGTAGCGACAAGCCAGACACCCGCTTTGGCATGCAGATCACCGACCTCGGCGATGTCTTCCGCGACACGCAGTTCAAGGTCTTCCGCGGCGCGCTCGATAGCGGCGGAGTCGTGAAGGCGATCAATGCCAAGGGCCTCGCCTGCATTACCACCGGCCAGATCGAAAACCTCACCGAACTCGCCAAGCAGGCCGGTGCGAAAGGCCTCGCCTTCATCAAAGTCGAGAACGGCGAGTGGAAATCCCCGATCGTTAAATTCTTCACCGACGCCGAAAAAGCTGCGCTCACGGAGCGCCTCGACATCGCCGAGGGTGACCTCGTTTTGTTCGGAGCCGACAAGTGGGAGACCGCCTGCGAAACCCTCGGCCGCGTCCGCCTGCGTGTTGCCGAAATCCTCGGAACGCTTAAGGATTCGACCGCGCTCAATTTCCTCTGGGTCGTTGATTTTCCGCTCCTCGCCTGGAACGAGGAGGAGCAGAAGTGGAACGCCGTCCACCACCCGTTCACTCGTCCATGCGCCGAGGACATCCCCCTCCTCGAAGCCGGCGAATACGGCAAGGTCCGCGCCGTCGCTTACGATGTCGTCCTCAACGGGGTGGAAATCGGCGGCGGCAGCCTTCGAATCCACGAGTCCGACCTCCAATCGAAGATGTTCAGCATCCTTGGTGTGGGCGCGGAGAAGCAACAACTCCTCTTTGGGCACATCCTGAAAGCCTTCCAATTTGGCGCCCCGCCGCACGGCGGTATTGCCCTCGGCTTGGATCGGCTCGTCATGCTCATCGCCGGCGAGGAAAGTATCCGCGATGTCATCGCCTTCCCGAAAAACAACCGCGGCGTCGAAATGATGACCCAATCCCCTGCCGAAGCCGACTTCAAGCAACTCCGAGAGCTTTACATCCAAAGCACGGCGAAGAAGGGGTGAGTCTCCAGCCACCACGCGTTGATTCATTCTTTCCGCGAGAATAACCTTCGGCAGGTGAAGAAAAAATGGCAGGGCGCGGAAAGACTCCTAAGAAAAGTCCCGGGTCTCAGCGAACATGAAAGAATTCTGTTCGCCCGAAGCCTCTCCGCCACGCCCGACGAAAGGTGGGCCATGCATCAAGCCCATCTTCGCTTGCTCGGCTTGTTGACGCGCTCTCAGCGGCAGCGCGTTCGGTTTCAGCCCGAAAATGGATTTTTAGACAGCAGAACAGGCTAAACAAGATTCCAAGAAGCGGTTTATGAAAGCGGTGGCTTGGGCAAAAAGATCCGATGCGATGAGGAGCATTTTATTTACCCTCCGTGCTCCGTGTCCTCTGTGGTTAATTCTGCCGGATTCGGTTTCAGTTCGCCGGAGATCGCCGAGGACATTCGTATCAGTCACGGCCCTAGCGGAGCAGGGCCCTCCAATTGATCTGGAGGGCTGACCTCGGTGTCGGCCCAGCCTTTTTTCTTACTGGCGCGAGCAAATCCCCGCGCCTACGATTCGCCCATGGCGCGAAATGTTTTGGGAGGTGATTTGGAGCCGTGCTGTTACGAGCCGATGACGGGGTTTTATCGTGATGGCTTTTGCCACACGGGGCCGGGGGATTCCGGGGTTCACACTGTCTGCGCGGTGATGACGAAGGATTTTCTGAAATACTCTTTCGATCAGGGCAACGATCTCTCGACTCCCAGGCCCGATATGCAATTCCCGGGGCTCAAGCCGGGCGACCGCTGGTGCCTCTGTGCGAGCCGGTGGAAAGAGGCTTTTGACGCGGGGATGGCTCCGAAAATCCGACTCGAATCGACCCATGCCTCGACTCTGGAATTTGCAAATATCGAGGATTTGAAAGCCTGCGCCGTCGAGTAGTCGGGCAGGGGATCTTTTAGCGAAAGCCTTTTGCGTTGTTGCGGTCGGCGACGAAGAGGTTCGCGCCGCGCGATTTGAGAACAAAGGTATTATTGTCGCCGTATTTCGTCCAAGGGCCGGGCGGGACCTCGCGGGCTTCGACAAATTTCCAATCGCACACATCCTTGCCGCCCATCCCGAGGTAATCGCGCACGGCGGGTGACACATCGAGGCCGGCGCCTTGGTTGAGGTTCGGGCGGGGGCGCTCGTTGCCGAAGACATATTGCCAGTGGTCTGTGCGGAAGGGGCCACAATCCTCCCATTGGGCATAAGCGATGCGGTTGCCGTGGCGGATGGCGAGCCAGCGCCCTTTGCAGACCGACTTGCCGGGTTTTTCAAAAGCCTCGCGGAACCATGGAATCACGCGGCGGGATTCGGGCTTGGTCGTGCCCATGGTGACATCGTTGTAGGGAAGGGCGACATAGAAGGGGTTTTGGCGAGGAATGAAGTGCTTCGGGAGAAAATTGCGGCGTGCGGCGGGGTCGGGGTTGTCGTAGCCGCCGAAATTCTTGTGCCAGTATTTGTCCCACGAGCTTTTGCAATTCGGCACCGGGTTGTTGCGAGTGGGTTGTTCGCCGACCCAAAAAACGGTGGTGACGATATTGCGCTTCCACGGGTAGCGGCTGGAGGAAAAATCCGTAGGGGTCGCCACGACGGGAGGCTCGATTTTCTGTATGGCTTTTTCACGCAGGGCCATAGCGAGTTTTTCAAAATCCGAGGCGGCAGTGGCCGTCGCAAACAATGTCTGCGACGCTGCCAAAACCAAACTGAGGAGAAATACGCGGATGGCCATTTCCGTAGAGGCGTAAAGCTGGATCAGGTGCAGAGGCCGTGCAAACTAAAAAGTCCGCAGGGGCCGCTTGGTCGGGGTTGGCCGAACGGCCAGAATGTTCGTGCATTTGCGGGGTGAGGCCTTTTATTTCGCGCCATGTCGCGCCTATTGCCTTGGATTCTCGCCGCCTCCAGTGGCGTGCTTCTTGGCCTGTGCTACCCGCCGGCGGACCTCGGTAACCTTGTTTGGATCGCACTCGTTCCGCTCGTGTGGGCCGTCTGGTTCACCAAGACGGACAAAGGCCGCGAGTGGCTCCGGCATGCCCAGCTCGGATATTTTTGTGGGCTGTTCTTTTTTCCAATGGGCGCGTTTTGGCTCACCGAGCTCACCTGGCCGGGCTACATCTTGCTCGCTCTTTATTTTTCATTCTATACGGCGGGATGGGCGGTTTTCGCGGGGATGCTGAAAACCTCGGACGCTTCTGGGGATTCGCCATGGCTCGGCTCGCTCCACAACCTCCGTGTATGCGCCCTCGGCGCGGCGGGTTGGGCGGCGATGGAGTGGCTGCGCGGCGTCATTTTCCCCGCCTTCGGCTGGAACGGCCTTGGCATTGCCCAGCACGCCAATATCCCGCTCATCCAAATCGCCGATGTCACCGGAGTCGGCGGCATTTCGTTTTTGATCGCCCTGGCAAACCTCATGTTCGCCGCCACGATCAAGCGCGTCTCGCTGGAACTTGGCAAGGGCGTGCGTCGCTCGCATCTTGATTTCGCGCTGGTCATCGGGCTCGTCGTGTTGGCCTGGACTTATGGCGTTCGCCAACTCCTCGACCCCGAACCGGCCTCGGTCGAACTCTCCTTCGCCGCTGTGCAGGGGAGCGTCCCGCAGGTGGAGCGAAACAACCCAGACTTCGAAATGGAAATCCTCGAGGCCTACAGAAAACAAACCCTCACCGCGATTGCGATGCGGCCCGACCTAATCCTGTGGCCCGAATCCGCAACGCCAAACCCCGTCCTCGGCCATCAATACACTTGGGATCTCGTGCGCGGCCTTGCGTCGCAACACAGCGGCGACTTCCTGCTTGGCACCGTGCATTGGGGCCAAGAGGGCGACTTCAACTCCATCGCGCTCCTCACCTCAGGCGGTGCCGAAGCCCAACTCCACCACAAAATCCATCTCGTCCCGTTCGGCGAGTATGTCCCGCTCCGCGAGGAATTCCCGCTGCTCGCAAAAATCGTCGGCAACCTTGTGCCCGATGATTTCGATCCGGGAAAAGAATTCACTCTTCTCGAAATGGAGTCGAAGCCCGTGAAGCTCGGCCCTCTCGTGT
Organism: Terrimicrobiaceae bacterium; assembly: GCA_044369345.1. Classification (GTDB taxonomy): domain Bacteria; phylum Verrucomicrobiota; class Verrucomicrobiia; order Chthoniobacterales; family Terrimicrobiaceae; genus UBA967. The sequence goes on along the minus strand of JBIPMC010000043.1, from coordinate 108 downwards.
GTTTCGAGGACACTCTTGGTGATCTCGCCCGCCGGTTTGCCCGCCTCGGCGCGCAGGCTTTCGTTGTTGTGACGAACGACGGTTGGTTCAACGAAAGCGCCGGCTCGC
>JBIPMC010000485.1:0-3825 GCA_044369345.1 Terrimicrobiaceae bacterium | reverse complement strand
TTGGAAATTTTGCCCCTGAAAAATGGGTGCGTATCCCTGGGAGCGGACACGACCGCCCAGGCAGCAGGGGAAACCAGACCCCTGACCATGACCTTAGGGTCCCACTGCTCTCACAGGAGCAAGTATACCGTGATGGAGCTAGGAGATCACGATGTTATCCTAGGCCGACCCTTCCTCAGCCATGTAGCTGCCAGGGTCGAGGGAGATGACTGTTGGGTACCTACCAAGCATGGACCCATGGCCCTACCCCGTTGGGTGAGCCGAGCCCATGCTCCAGTCAAGCTCCTCAGGATATCCCGACGGGAGATGATGGAGGAAATGAAGGAGCAGGAGGCAATCGGAAAGGGAGGGGAGGTATACCTCCTGCTACCCCAGAAACAACTCCTGCGACAGAGCACCCTAGGTCCAGAGGACCAGGGAACCAAGGAACCACCCTCCGATTCGTTAGATCCATCAAAGGGCTCCCCCGGGAGCCAAGGATCGAAGCAGCCAACACACGGGAAGACTCCGATCGAAGGTGTCGGAGACAATGTCCCAGCGGATCCTCTAGACAAGATTTCTCGACCAAAAGGCATTCCAGAGCTGGAAAAGCTGCTGGAAGAGTTCAGGGATGTGTTCCCAGAGGACCTCCCAGCTGAGACACCCCCAGAACGGGAGATTTCCATGAAGATCCCGATCAGACCCGGCAGCCAGCCCCCACACCAGGCCCCTTACAGGGTGCCCCCGGGGGCAGATGCCACCATCCGCCAGACCCTAGAATACCTAGAAGAGCATGGCCTGGTGACACCTAGCCACAGTGAGTATGCAGCTCCTGTGGTCCTAGCTCCCAAGCCCGATGGCTCCTGGAGGTTCTGTGTGGACTATCGGAGGTTGAACGCCATCAGTGGGGATGACAAGTACCCCATCCCCCGAATCGATGATTGCCTCGATCGGCTCGGGAAGGCCAAATACTTCTCCAAGATTGATCTCAGAACGGGGTACTGGCAGATGCAGGTCCACCCGGAAGACAGACACAAGACAGCCTTCCGGACCCAGCATGGGCAGTACGAGTGGACTGTGGTCCCTATGGGACTATCTGGTGCCCCAGGAATCTTTCAACGGCTGATGAACCACTACCTCCGAAAGTTCCTAGGGGACTTTGTCCTCTGCTACTTGGATGACATCCTCATCTACAGTGACACCCTGGAGGAGCACCTCTACCACCTTAGGAAGGTCCTAGAGGTCCTAAGGGAGAAAAAGCTTTACGCCAAGGGCTCTAAGTGTGAGTTTGCACGACACACTGTGACCTTCTTAGGGTTCACAGTGGGGGGAGGAAGTGTGGACAAGGAGAGCTCCAAGGTGGAGGAGGTCAGGAACTGGCCAATCCCGAAGACCGTCAGAGATGTACGGGCCTTCCTGGGACTGGCTGGGTTCTACCGAAGGTTTGTTCATAAGTTTGCAGAGATTGCCAGACCCCTGACAGACATTCTTAAATCAACGGAATTCGAGGAGAAGTTTGGAAGGGCCTACACTAAGAAGGCCCCTATCGACCTAGACACCAAGGCCCTCACAGCCTTCGAGAATCTGAAGCAGGCCCTGATCTCAGCCCCGTGTTTGGTCATCTTTGACCCCACCAAGAGGACAGAGATCTGGGCAGATGCCTCCCGAGAGTGGGGTACCGTTGGAGCCGTTCTCATGCAGGATCATGGGAAGGGCCTCCAACCAGTGGCCTTCCTCTCCAAAGTCATGACTAAGGAGCAGCAGGGATACCCTACCCACGAGCAGGAACTGCTGGCTCTGATGATTGCCCTGGAGGAGTGGAGACACTATGTACTCCCCCTGACTTTCACTGTCCGGACAGACCACAACGGACTCCGGTACCTCAGGACCCAGAGTAGTCTCAACGATCGACAGTGGAGGTGGCTGGCCCGCCTCAGCGAGTACAGGTACGACCTCGAGTATAGGGCTGGGAAGAATATGCAAGTCCCTGACGGACTTAGCAGAAAACCCCATCCCGAGGGTGAACAACCCTCCCTCAAGGTCAAGGACCTGGAACAAGAGAACACCCACATGGTGATCCGAGTCACCACCAAAGATGGGACCAAGCACAAGGTCCTGTTGAACTTGAAAACCAAGGCCCGGAAGCACGAGGAGGAGGTCCCTGAGGTGTTGGACTACACGTCCGACCTTGACTATGGTGAGCTGTACCAAACCCTAACCAAGTTGGGGGACCAACAACTCAAGCCCTCTGAGTCAAGGTATGATATCCGAGAGGGGAACCTCGTCTGGATGGATGACCGACTCACGCCTAGGGTCTGTGTCCCTAGGAAATACCGGGCCGCCCTACTCCATGAGTTCCATGATACCCCCCTGGGGTCTCACTTTGGAACTGATAAGACCTATGCCGCCCTGCGGGCCCGATATACGTGGCCCCACATGTATCATGGAGTGGACCAGTATGTCCTATCGTGTGACGCCTGCCAAAAGAACAAGAGCTCACACCAACGGCGTTTGGGGACACCCCAACTCCTGGACATACCCCTTACCCCCTGGGAACATGTGTCAGTGGATGGGTGCGGGCCCTTCCCCCTCACTGCCCGGGGATATGACTACACCATGAACTTCATCTGCAATCTGACCAGGGAAGCCATCCTGGTCCCGTGCTCAAAGACAGTGACAGCCAAGGAGACAGCCAAGCTGTACTTTAAGCACGTTTTCCCAAGAACAGGGCTGTCCAAGGTCATTCACAGTGACCGAGGACCCCAATTTATTGCCCAATTCTGGAGGTACCTTTGGAAGAAACTGCAAACCAAGGTGGCACTCAGTGCCCCCCACCACCCCAAGTCTAACCCGTACGTGGAAAGGCAGAACAAGACCTTCCAGGAGGCCCTCACCTCCTTCTGTAACGCCCGGCAAGACGATTGGGACGAGTGTCTCACCCCATATGAGTTTGCATACAACACTTCAGTGAACCCCTCCCTGGGTGAGACCCCCTTCTTCCTCAACCATGGACGGCATCCAACCCTGCCAGTGGCCCTGGCCCACAAACTGCCAAGCCCTGCAGTAGAAGACTTCACCCTGACACTCCAGAATCGTATCCTCGAGGCCCGAGACCACATCCGACGGGCCCAAGAGGCTCGAGCTAGACGACTGGAACAGGGCATGCGCCCCTCCCAGTTGAAAGTGGGCGATCAAGTTCTGTTAAGTACAGAGCACTACAATCTGCAGCTCCCGAGCCAGAAACTGGCCCCACGATGGCTCGGACCCCTCACAGTGTTGGAGGTCCGCGGGCCTAACACTGTTCGGGTGGAGATTCCCCCTCGGTTCGCCCGATTGACCCCGCTCCAAAACGTGGAGAACTTGAAACCCTATCATTCCAGGCCTCCGGACGTGGGCCCTACCCGCCAGGCCCCACCCCCGGAGCTAGTGGATGACGAAGAAGAATTCGAGGTGGAGGATATCATCGCCCACCGACTGGTCGGTCCTCACCGCCGACCAGAATACCTTGTCCGGTTCAAGGGATACGGGCCGGAGGATGACCTCTGGTTGCCCCAACGGAACTTGGAACACGCCCCAGAAATTCTGCGGGCCTACCAGGCCCGTCAAACGAATGACCACTCACGGCCGGCCCGGCCTCAGGCCGCCCAGCGGGCTCCCCGCGCCCTACGGCGCATAGGACATGTCTTTTTCAGAGTTTCTCCAGGTGTGAGATTCGACACTGAGACAGCGCCCGCGAGACGCGCTACACGCTCGGCAGACACCGGGGACGGTGTCTGATCCAAGAAGGGAGGTATGTGAGCCTGCCAGCTCACAGGAGGCACTAGGGGCCTCGCGTACCCCCAGCGT
>JBIPMC010000484.1:0-3842 GCA_044369345.1 Terrimicrobiaceae bacterium | reverse complement strand
CAGAGATTGCCTCACAATGGTGGCGCGATGCCCTAACAGCCAATAGAGTCCAGGCAAGGAAAGAGGACGCGCAACATTCAGCCCCTCAAGCGGCACAAGGCATGACCTCCCAGGATGACAAGGAACCCGGACGTGAAAATGCATCTATCCCAAGTGTGGACCCCGTAGGACGCTCCGACAGAACTACCAACAAGTACCAAAATACTGATAAGCAACCTGCCCACTCCAACGACAAGCCCCCGAGCAAGTCTCCATCGACGGCTCCACCGAAAACCCCACAGACCAGCAACGGCAACGCTGACATGAACAAGGCAGCGGAAGTAACACCACCCACTCCTACGGCAACAAATAACAACACGAAAGCCAAGCCCTCACTAAAACCTTCCTCTTATGGCCAAGCACCAAAACCCAATCCAAGTCAACCAACTACAAAAGCACAAGAGCTCCTAGACCTGCTAAACTCAACTGCAGATGACGGATTGGAATATAACGTAGATGGAGAAACAGTATTTGCTAACTTGATCCTGCAACCAAAAGAAGGAGTACACCCATGGCTACTCACATCGGAAGGACTGCAAGAAGCTCTTGAAGTCGCACGGTCGATTGACACCAACTTTGCCTTTATTTCCATCAGTGATTCCATGGCCGAGAGATTCCCACCGCTAACTGATCCAAATATGACCAACTTTCCAGCTACTCCGATCACTCTTGGTCCCTACGTAACAGCGGCTCCAAACCAGATGATACTAGTGAGACCCGGCGCCACTTATGCAGACGGAACACCCAAGAAGCAGCCCACAATTTACGCCACCGTTCGCTTCATCTCCACCTTCTCGATCAGGTGCATTATGCAATGGCTTGGCCCCGAACTAGACATGCGCGGCATGGGTTTCAACTCTAAGGCCTTTCAAGTCCCAGCATCCCAAACAAGGCTATATCTTATGGGCACGAGACATGAATTCTGCCCGGCAGGACTCAAACATGACCTCGTGCGAGCGCTTAAAATGGAAGTGAAGGCAGATGCAATTGCAGGAAAACTGAACCGCGCCGATGCAGAAGCACTGGACATGCAAAGTATCCACATCAAGAAGCAAGGTCTAAAAGAGTCACGACTGACCGACCCAATCAACGCCCGGAATCTTGGCATGTCAAGGTACTCCCAAACCGTCAAAGCTACCATGGGCATTGAACTGGCCAACAAACACTATCCCTTCTTCCATCACTATCTCAAAAGGGCCGACACAAGTGGTACCCTAAGACTATGCTGTGGAGAAAACACCCGCCTCATCCATGCTCCAATCAATCCTGGTCAGTCAGAAGAAAAGAGTGCCTCCTGGATGTCAAAAATGAGGGCCAATGCCTCCTATCTTCACAAATCTAAACAAGACACCCTTAGAGGCATCGTTGATCCCGACAAGCAAGTACGCTCCCAGTGGATAGAAGGAGAACGCGAAACGTCTCCCTGGCAAAAGAAGACAGTCTCTGTTCGGAAGCTGCTCGAAGACATCGCTGATGAAGTGGGTAACAAGGTCTTCCATGCCATCAATAGAGTGATGCTAGGTCCCGAAGCTGGCTCTCTCCGCGTAGCCACATACAGAACTGCAGGCATACAGCGGATGGTACAAAAAGTCAAGACCTCTCCGACAGCGTGGATATATCACTATGGTATTCATCATTGCAAGCTTACCGTCAAATGCATGGACAAGGTTGTCAGCGGCTGTGACTTTGATGAAGTGCTCCTCATTGAGTCTACCACTTGGGACCAGGAAACAATGACAGTCACCACCCCCTTCCTTGACAATGAAGACGCCTTTGTCCGTGAAATGGAAGAGAAAGGCTTTGAGCTAGACATTACAGCACTTGCCGAACAACCTCCTGAACAAGCTCCGAGAATCACCAGTAACACTCAACCAAATAATGCACCAAATATCGAGCCTGCAACTCAATCTCCCCTAGATCCCAATGCCTCCACCATTCCTGCACAAGAACAAGAATGGGCACATCGTCTCAACATCTCCGGCAACAACTCCTTTACAACCAAAGCCTCTGACGCCGTATCACGCGCCGATGATGCGACCAACACTACCGATGGAGCAGAATCCTTCAATGTAGACCAAACTATTGCAAAGCGCAACTACCGCGAGTCTATCCTTGAGCAAGCGAGACTCAAGGCAATGAATGCGGTCAAGGCCGCCAACAAAGCCTCCTCTCCAGACAATGACGAGGATAGTCTCTCCATCAATTCCAACTTATCATCAACATCTTTCTCGCAAGGCAAGCCAGCCTCCAATGGATCAGCCGCCTCTATCCCCAAAACTACCGCGAAAATGCAGCGAGTGAGTAAGGACGGAGGGGCGAAGGAATAAGGTCCTCTATGGCAACACCTTCTACTGTCTCGGGTGCTGGCAGTAGAAGGGTGCCAAGTCACCGAAGCATCCAACCTTCTCTTCTACATATTCTTTCATATCTGTGTATCTACTATCTCAACCACCACGACAAACCTACGCCAGACCACAGTGTACAATCCATCGAGTACAACAACAGGAGCAACAACAACAACGACAACAACAACAACAACAACAACAACATCAACAACAACAACAACAACAAAAGCAGCAACACCAATCATGACAACAACTACAACGACACGGGCAATTCCAGTGCAAAACAGAGGCTCATGGGAGCCTCGAAGGCTCCCCCATTGATGCGCCATCCAGCACTCCTTCGACTACTCCATGTAACTCTCGTCTTACTCCCATTAACAACCACAATGGCACTACTTCAACCATCACAACAGTCACCCACCGTCCGTCTCCATCCCCTCCCAAAACCACAGCGACACTCTCATCCGGTCGAACCTCCATCACCACACCGCCCTCGGCTACTCCGTCCCACATATGTCCTCACCCGATGTGCCAACCACCGCAGCACACTTCATAACCTTGGCCCTTATAACCCCCAATCCCCCCACACCACAACGGATAGAAATCACCCACCCAACATCCCAATGCCGCCCCTAACCAAGCGTGCACAGGATGCTCTCGATCTTCGCGACCCCTTCATAAAGGAGGAAATCCTCGGCGCTCCTGCTGCCGTGTTCAACTACCACAATGCCCTGAAGCCTGGTCACCGGTCTTCATCTGCCATCCTCAGCTCGTCAGGCATTGCGGTCAGATCCCCTACCATACAGGAGATAAATGAACACAAGCGCTTACCTCACAACTCTCACAAGGCGCCCAAGAATATGAGTCCTCCATCACCTCCACCACCAACGCCAATCGCTACTCCCAACCCGAACATGTGCAACCAGCATCCACCCATCCTAACACTACAATATTCCCCGATACGGCCAGCACAAGCGCTTCACATGAACGCTAAGTTTACCCCCCGGTCCTATTCCCAAACGGGGAGAAAAGACCACCCTTCTGCAAAAGACATCACCTTCACACGGAAAGGTTATAAGTACCAGAATTGTATTTTTTCTCGGCGCATCACGGACAGGCGTCTTAAACCCAGCCTCAGTGCTACAAAAAACAGTACGCCTGCTCCGTGTGTAAGTCGCCACAATTTTTCACAGGGTTCGAACCCCACAAAAGGCCCTTTTGTTCGCGATCCCTTTTTGGTACCCAAGTTCTGGCGCCAGGCAAATTCTGGTATCACTTCCACACGAAAAGGCTATAAGTATCAGAACTTGATCTCCACCCGGCGCATCGCGGCACACCTCAAGAGGCCTAGGCTGGATTGCGGAACTCTGTGGCCCGCTTCACGCAACTTGGCGCCAAATGCCTGTCTCCGCGCCAAACCCTTTTGCACCAACACTGAGTTAGGCAAACTACCTACAC
>JBIPMC010000228.1:0-3865 GCA_044369345.1 Terrimicrobiaceae bacterium | reverse complement strand
CCAGGCTATCACTGAAGCGAATGCCACCACCCGCTAGCGATTGATCTTCGATCCTCAGAGGCACTGCAAAGGCGGGATCCACGCTCCGCGCCACAAGGAAAAACTCGGACGGAGCGATTTGCCCGGCTGGCAGGGGCAACGGCACGAGTCCATCACGGAGCAATAATAACAAAGATTGTGGCGGCGGTGACATTGGATCGCTTGTTTGCAGGAACCACTTCCCCTCAGCCAACGGGCCGAAGGCCACCGCTTCAAGAGCAAATCCTCCGAAAATTCCCGAGGCCATGCCGAACACAAAGGGCTCCGAAGGTTTGTCTGGAAAAAACTCCAAATCCACGCGGTCCGCAAACCAGAGGCCTCCGGAAGTCTCGAACTCAAGCCCCTCCAAAACGACATTCCCGACCGGAATGGGATTCCCAACAATGCCTTGAAGCCGAAGCGAGGGCTAAATCTGGCCAGCAAATTTTTGTGCCGCGAGACGAATTGGTTCCGAGCAACCAACGCCGACATCGAGCAACCAATTCGAAGCTGGTGAGAGATTTTTCAAAGTCCTTGTATGCATCTCAAAATCCAACCCGTTTGTTCCCGTGGCGGACAGGAGGGGCCGCACATCAATTTTGCTCCGGATTTCGGAGTCCACGAGACGCACCACTCCCTGCAGGATGCCAGCCGTCGAATCGCCCTCGGCGCTTAATTCCACATCCGCGAGGAGCGTCGCGAGTTCGTTGTTCACAAGAGGAATTCTTTCGCCACGCCACGAGAGGGACCACTTCGGATTCCAGGGAGCGGGAAATTCGCAAACTCCAGAAAGCTCGAATCGCCCTGGGGAAATCTCGCCAGCGACATCTAGAATGCGAACCGCGGACTCAGAGATCTCCAATCGCGCGGCGACATATTCAGCAGGAGTGCCTAGTGAACTGCAAAAAAACGATGCATTGCGAATCTCCGCTGAGCCATCAGCCATGGGCTTGTCGAGCGTTCCCGAAACCCTCAAACGCCCGGAGAGTTCGCCTGAAAGTGCGGGGAGGTTTTGAAAAAACGGGCGTAGCAACGAGAGGTCAGCACGCGGAAAATCCAGCGCGGCCTCGATCGGCGCATCGCATCGAATCCACTGCATGTTGCCTTCGGCATCCTTGAATAGACCGAAGGGGAAAGCGGCTTTGAAGTGGAGTGGGTTCATCGCGCTGTTGAGCATTTCGCCGTTCAGTGACGCAGATCCCCCCGAGGATTTGAGCGAAAGTTCAATGCTCGATGGAGCAGCTGTGGCTTCTTTCCCAAAAAAGACCTCGCGAGCTTGAAGGGAGAGTTTGCCATTGATCTCAGCGGCTGGGCCGTAGGCTTGGAGTTGCATTTTGAGCAAACCCGCCAGCGGCCAATTCTGGCCCGCAAGATTTACCAACTCGGCCAAATCCAAATCCTCCGGGGTGTTGGCCTCAAGGTATGTCGCCTCGCTTTCGAAAATGGCGGACTTCCAATTCGGCAGGCTGGCCACCGTGAAAGGATCCAACGGCAGAAAGGCCTTGCCGTGGAGCAGAGCCTTCCCGTCCGCCTTGAGCTGCACATCGTCGAAATTCACTCCGGATTTGGAGAGAGTGATCCGTGACTGCATTCGAAGTTTTCCATTTTCCAGCAAAGCTTCGGAAAAATGGATGTTCTCAGGCGAGTAGGTGGCGGCGAAATGACCTGTGAGACCGGCCGGAGTGTAAGCCGAGACGAATTTCGAGAGGTCCACATCGAAAACTCCAGAGTGCCCATTCAGAGACCCCTCACCGCTCCAGTCTAAGTTCATCGCACCACTCGAAACGACCCCGCCACCGAGAGCAGGAAACGGGCGCAACCATGCAGCGAAATCGGAGACCGTGGCATCGATATCGGCTTTGTAGGCATGGGGCGCGGAGATGCCGATGCGCCCATTGGCACGGAGAATGTCGGAGCCCGACTTCACCTCGCACCGGACAATCTCGGCAGTTTTTTTTTGGAACAAAATCTCCAGCTCGGCCAACTCGAGTTTGGCTCCCTGATATTCCACCCCTTTCGCCTTCACACCCACAAATCCGTCAAGACTACCCGGCCTGCCGCTCAAGGAGCCCTCGGCTTTGAGTTCTCCTCTGACCTCCTCCAAGCTGGATGCGGTGAGGCTCGCGAGCGAGCCGAGTTCCTGGATGTTCGCGCGAAGATTTAGAAGAAATGGGGCTTCGGTGATTTTCGACCAACCCTCGGCAAGGGAAATTTCGCCGTTGATCGCCACTTTGTTTTCTTTCTGTTGCAGGTCGAAATTCGAGACGAACAATCGGCGATGAATCAAGCTCGCGCCGATTTCTAGAGACTCCCATCCTCGGTCGTTCCATCGGAAATCTTTCGCTAAGACCCACAAGGAGGCTTCGGCATCGGTGGGTCGACTAGGCGAGCCACGATAGGTGAAGCGGCCTTCGGCAAGCAGTCCCCGGGCTCGCCCCCCGAGGTCCAGCGCCTCCGATATTTCCTCTAGATTCACATTCGAACAAACGGCCGCAAAATCCCAAACGGATCCCCGCTCGCCCTGGTGGAAAAACCAATCGCCCCGAAGGACTCCGCCGCAAACCCGAGCGGTGAAGGAGATGGATGGCTCCCCCCCATGGGGAATTTCGCAGGAAATCTCATTCATCATCACTCCGGGAAGCATGTCCAACCCCGCCACCGAAAGCCTCTCCCCATCCCATGCTGTTTTTGCGCTCAATGGACCAAACACCTTCTCAAAGCCCGGCGAGTGGATGACAAGAGTATCGGCATGGAAGCTGCCAGGCTCCTTCTCGCGGAGGAATAAGCCAAATCCCTCCAGAACCCAACGAGTCGAATCACCCGAAAGCTCGACCGTGGAACTCTCGATATCAATTTGTGCGGGCCACGAGCCGCCGAGCGAGGAAATGCCTGCCAGCACGGCTAGTGGACGCCATGCGTGGGGCGGAATTTCTCCGTTTTCGGACTTTCGAAGATCGATCCAAAGATTCATCCGCTTCATCCCGATAGCGCGGACCAGTTGCGAGGGTTTGGAAACCAAACCGAGCGGGCTTTGCCACTCCAAGCTCAGGGATTCAATTTCGAGGGTGCTGCCCGAGTCACTTTCCCGGTCGTTAACCCGGAGAGAAACTCCCTGCATTGACAGCGGCTCGAAAAGCCCTGCCTTTACCGACTCCGCATCGAACTCCAAGCCCTGACGCGCGCATACCACCTCCGCCAGAAAGGCCGCCACCTCGGAAAGCGCCGGTCGTTGAAAGGCTACCACTAGCCCGCTCAGGAGGACGATCGACCAGAATCGCCTCGACTTGTAAAAGTGGTTTTTCCCTTGTGACGACATCGCTCGATGCTCAGAGCGCCACCCTGGAAAACGGGACATCCATTTTCCATAAAATGGTATCCAGGCACGGGTAGGTCGATGGCATGAGAAAAGAATCCAAACTCCCCTCCCCTCTGGCAAGAAGCATCCCCTGTGGGAGGTCTTGACCTACGAAAGGGTTTCCAACTGGACGCCAGCCTCACGGTATTCCGCAAGTTTATTGCGAAGCGTGCGGATACTGATCTGAAGCATCTCTGCGGTCTGCGTGCGGTTGCCGTTTGTTTGCTGGAGAGCGTTGAGGATGGCTCGTTTCTCCATCTCGTGAAGAGGAACAACCTCTACGGACGAGGAGATTCCATTCGCGATCGGGGCGACGGCCTGGGCCACTGAGGGCGCCGCGGAAGTAAAAGCCGGCGTGGCCATTGTCAGAGGAATCGGCGTGGCGAGGCCCATCAAATCAGCCGTGATCGGCGCTCCTTCCTCGGTGAGGATGGCCGCGCGCTCGACAACATTTTGCAGTTCACGCACATTCCCCGGCCAATTGTGAGCGGC
>JBIPMC010000229.1:0-3865 GCA_044369345.1 Terrimicrobiaceae bacterium | reverse complement strand
GAAGTAGATCTGCTTTAAGCTCGATACGTATTTTTTCCCTCTCAGTAGCGATAGCCTGTGAATTTCTAAGTTCATTTATCAAATCAGATTGAACGATAGGCTCGAGTTGTGAGCGTAAAACTGCAAATACCTGCTCCCTAACGCTAGGTAAGATCTCCTCTCTCAGCGTCTCTTTGAGATTTTCAACTCCTCCTGATGAAATAAACGCGTCCTTTAACTCCTGCTCGACCTTTGATTTAAGCTCATTTTTTAACTGTTGTTCCACAATTGGCATCATTTCTCGCCTTAAATTAATCTCAAGCTGTTGAACTTCAGACTCGGAAAGTTCAGGAACTGCATTAGCTGTATTTTGAAAAAATCTGGAAAACATAAATTATATAATGTTTCAAATGCTCTGTTTTGAATTCATTCTAGAGTTTTTCTAGCTTCGAAATTACCGAGAATTTCTCCAATTACCACGGTGTAGTTGAGATTCCCGTGGTCGAGGTCCACATCAGGCAGAAAATCCTCATCCAGCGAGCCGAGTAACGCAGGCACATCGGACTCCTTCCAACCCGCGTCCTTTAGCAAAATCACGGTCCCGGCCACGGTTCCATTCGCGAGATAGTGAAGATCAACAGCCGCAACATCCCGCCCCTCACGCTGTGCCAGAAAGCGCTCGGATGAGGCCGTGCGGAGAGTTCGTTTCCAAGAAAGCATAGGGTGGTTAAATTTGGATTTTGGATGGCATGGGTTTCGACATTAAGCTCTTTTTGAGGGTCTTCCGTGCTTTTCGTTTAATATCATGGAAGCACATACCAGATTGATCGACCGCCGCCGTGGCGCACCAGAAGACCTTTTTTAACCATTGATGTGAAGGTGGCTTTGAGGGTGTTGGGGCTTGCGCCAGTTTCGCGCACCATCTCGCGGGTCGTGACGCGGCCATTGTCGCGCACATAATCCAAGATTTTAACGGCCAACTCCGGCAGGACGGCGAGGGCATTTTTTTCGCGCTCCACCTTCACGGCCAAGCGGCGCTTCTGCTGCTGCATGGCGCGCATGAAAAAAATAAGCCAGGGCTGCCAATTCGGGGCCTCGGAGCGGATGCTGCCTTGCGTCTGCCTCAAGGCCAAGTAGTAGCCTTCTTTGCTGTTCTCGATCACGGATTCCAGTGATGAATACGGCACATAGGCATAGCCCGCCTGCAATAGTAGGAGGGTGGTCAGGATGCGGCTCAATCGGCCGTTGCCATCTTGGAATGGGTGAATTTCCAGAAAGGTGACGATGAACACGGCGACGATCAGCAATGGATGAATGCGCTTCAACTCGCGGGCCTCATTCAACCATTTCACCAACTCTGCCATGCGGCGCGGCGTGTCGAACGGAGTTGCCGTCTCAAACACGACGCCGATCATATTGCCGTCTGCGTCGAAGGCTCCCACATCATTGCGCAAGGTCTTGTATTCACCACGGTGCCGCTCGTCTTTATCGCTGTGGCGCAAAAGGTCGCGGTGAAGTTGCTTGATATGGTTTTCCGTGAGGGGAATCTCGGCCCATGCGTGGAAGACGGTTTCCATCACCTCGGCATAGCCGGCGACTTCCTGCTCATCGCGACTGCTGAAGCGTTGGATTTCGAGGTTGGCAAGCAAGCGCTCAACCTCGCGGTCGGTGAGCTTGCTGCCCTCAATACGGGTGGAGGAGCCGATGCTTTCGATGGTGGCGACATGGCGCAGTGCCCTTAGGCGCTCAGGGGCAAGGGTTCCAAGGGCGCGCCATGCGCCCTTGAATTCATCAACCTCACTAATCAGAGCCAGCAACTCCGGTGTGATTTGAATGGTGTCCGTCTGGATCATACCGGATTATATGCCGGATTATACCGGAATGACCACCCGTAAAAGCCCGGCCATGTGGCTTTCAGAAAAGTTCCGTGCTCTTCACGAAACCAGACTTGGTGCTCGTTGCCTTCGTCGGAAGGTGGAAGGCTTAGCTCTGGTGGAGCCGAACTGAGGAACCAACCTTGCTCGTTGGCGACTTCGTTGAATATGCGGAGCTCTTCTTGGTAATGGGTATGACCGCCTTGAAGGCGGCTAACTGCTTCAAGGCGTCCACGGAGCGTTTCAAGACATGCTTCGAGCGGGATTCGCCCAAGTTTTGTGTGGTCCACATGTGATGGCATTAGGGTTGAAGGTTGGTTTGTTTCAAGTGGGCATTTCCGCGTGACTCAGGTTCAAGCGTGGAAGAGCCATCGACGGAGGGCGAAAAATGCGAGGTGGCGTGGGTTGGATGTTCATTCGAGGGATTTTCCCACGCCTCCTAACTGGTCGTCTGGCGGCTCGGGAAGGCCGATCTCGGCGTCATGTAGTGAAGATTCCGGTGATCGAGATCCACAGAAATGAGGCGATGAATCTCGGTGCAAAGATTTTCATCAAGGGGGTGTTTTGAGAAATCCCCACGATAGATGCGGGATTCAACGACGGGAACTTGCTCGGCCAGGAGTGGCGCTATCTCGTAGTAGGAGAGGATGCCCCGCGTTGTTTCAATAAAGCGGGTGGCTCGATCCGGTCGAGTATCCCTTGAAGGAGGCTGATCTCCACTGGCTCTCTCTCGAAGGCCATGCTCTGGGCCACATCGCGAGGAATCGCCTTCCAGCGACGGAGAAGTTTCTCCTCGGCTGGAAGCTGCCTCCATCTCTCGATGTTTTCGATCCAAGTCATCGGTCATATGTTAGAGCGCGGAGAGCAAAGGTTCAAGTGGGAAAGAGCCATCGACTGACGACGAGTGAGGCAGGAATGGCCGCTAGGAGAACAAGGCAACCGGCGCCGGATTTGCGATAGCCGATGCCTGTGCCGGGAATGCTGAAGGATGTGTATTTGCGGCCTCGGGAGGTGGTGCCAACACGGAATCCGCGACCACCGACGGAATAGCCAACGCCAGACTTACTCAGATTCACTCGGAACGGTCCGAGGTTCACAGATTTCCGGTAGGTGAAGCCCATCAGATCTGAGGGAAAGTGGCGTGGAAGGAAACAGCGGGCATGGCGGCTAGTTCAGCTTTTTCGATAGCTGCGGGCAATTGGAAACCCAAAGAATTTCACTCGTCATCTGCGCACAAAATCGGAGGGTTTGTCGCATAAGGGTTGTTTGGACTGATCGGGCTGTAGGGGCTGCCGTATTGGCTGTAGGGGTTGTTGATGCTTGTCGGCGAATACGGACTGCCATACCTGCCATAGGGGTTTGAGACGGAATCGGGGTCGTAGGGATTCGCGCTCAGGCGACCGAGATACTGACCATCGGCGGCGATGATTTTGGGAGCATCCATGCCGTAGGGATTCGACACTCTGGTTGCCGAGTAGGGGCTCCCGTATTGCCCGTAGGGATTCTCAATGCTGTCGCTCGCATAGGGATTTCCGAACGGGCCGAATTTGTTCGCCGTGGAATCGTTGAGAAACGGATTCGCGCTGAGTTTTCCAAGATACTCGCCATCGTCGTCGCAAGACTGCGCGAAGGCGCTTGGGCATTGAATCGGCAAGGTAATGGCTGCCACGAGAAGGATGAGTTTTGATTTCATGGCTACTGGAGTGCGGAGCGAATTTCAGGAGTGGAAAGCAGTTCGTTCAGAACATCGCCCGTCGTCTGGATCACGGATTTGCGAGCGTGGAGAGCGGGCAGGAAAAAATTCCCGCCAAGGTCTGCGATTTTTGTCCGACTAGCAGAGGCCAGCAGGCGGCCTTGGGAGTTATAGACCTCCATCATGATGGAGTAATCCAACTCCGTTCGGATGAGTGTGTCGCTGTTGTAGCGATCGAGCAGAACGAGAATTTGCCGATCCGTGCCGGTTCCACGAAGCGCCGCCAACGCGGAGTTCCTGTCGGCATAGGACATCGGCG
>JBIPMC010000227.1:0-3867 GCA_044369345.1 Terrimicrobiaceae bacterium | reverse complement strand
GGCTTGGCAATTAAATGCACGGCATGAAGCTACGGGATCGTTCGCGAAAGTGAAGTGTGAATAAGACGCTCATTATCCTTAATCCGGCGGCCCGCAGTGAAAAGGCCTCAAAATTCAGCGAAAAGCTTCGGAAGTTGGCTCCCGATGCCGATCTGCAGCTCACCTCCCAGCCGGGGGATGCTTGCCGTTTCGCCAAGGAAGCGGTGGGGAACGGGTTCGAAAACATCGTCGCTGCCGGTGGGGATGGAACGATCAACGAGGTTGTCAATGGCGTCGCAGGTTCTACCGCGCGGATGGGAATTCTGCCGCTGGGCACGGTGAATGTCCTCGCCAAGGAAATCGGAATCCCAGAGGGCAATCTCGCAGCCGCTTGGGAAATTATTGAAAAAGGCAACAGCCTAGCCCTCGACCTGCCTCTCGCGAACGATCAGCATTTCATCCAACTCGCCGGCGTTGGCCTCGACGCCGAGGTGGTCCGCCGGACCCCAATCGATTCGAAAAAAACCTTGGGCCCGCTGAGCTACATTCTGACTTTGGTGCAACTCGCGGCCGCTAAGCCTCCGAAGGTGCTCGTCGAAACCGATGGCTGGCCTCCCCGTGAGGGGTGCTTTGCTTTAATCGGAAACGGTCGTCTCTACGGCGGTCCCTTCCCGATTTTCAAACGCGCGAGCTTGCACGACGGCCTCCTTGATGTGGTTCTTTTTAAAAACCAAAGTCACTGGGATGTGATCCGATATGTTCAGGCGATCGCCTTCGGGACTCACTCCGAGTTGCCCGATGTGGAGTATTTCCAGACTCCCTCGCTGCGGGTGCATGGAAACGGCGATATCCCGGTGGAACTTGATGGAGAATTGGCCGGCTCGCTGCCCTGCGAATTTCGGATTTCTCCGACGAAATTGAATGTGCTAGCGCCAAGCTAAACTCTCCGTACGAGTGTGTCGCGGCGGAAGCGCTGATCGTTGCGCTCGGGGTAATCAAGAGTGAAATGGAGCCCGCGGCTTTCCTTGCGGCTCAGGGCGCAGTCCACAACGAGCGAGGCGACAGTGACGAGATTGCGCAACTCGAGTAGGTCGGTCGTGACCTTGAAATTCCAGTAAAACTCCTGCACCTCGGCGTGGAGGTTGCGCAGGCGGCTTGCCGCGCGCTGCAGGCGTTTGTCGGTGCGGACGATTCCGACATAGTCCCACATGACCCGGCGGATTTCTTCCCAGTTGTGTGAGATCACGACTAGCTCGTCCACATCCTGCACCTCGCCGGAGCGCCACTCGGGGAGGGGGATTTCGAGCCGCTCGCGATGATTGCGTGTGGATTTTTCAAACGCGCGATGGGCAGTAACGATTCCCTCTAGAAGCGAGTTGCTTGCGAGACGGTTCGCGCCGTGGAGTCCAGTGCAGGCCACCTCGCCGATGGCAAAAAGGCCGCGAATGGAAGTTTCGCCGTTCACATCGGTGTTCACGCCACCGCACTGGTAGTGGGCAGCAGGAACGACCGGGATCGGGGATTTGGAAATGTCCAAGCCCGCATGCAGGCAAGTTTCATAAATGGTCGGGAAGCGGGATTGAATGAAGTCTGGCGGCTTGTGCGTGATGTCGAGATAGACGCACTTGGCACCACTGCGTTTCATCTCGGCATCGATCGCGCGGGCCACGATGTCGCGCGGGGCGAGCTCCTTTTGCGGATGCCCGTGCTCCATGAAACGCTGGCCACGGGCATTGATGAGAATACCGCCTTCTCCTCGAACTGCCTCGGAAATGAGAAACGATTTGATTGAGGGGTGGTAGAGGCAGGTTGGGTGGAACTGGATGAACTCCATGTTCGCGATTATGGCACCGGCGCGCCAGGCCATCGCCACGCCGTCTCCGGTCGCGACATCCGGATTCGTTGTGTAAAGATAAACTTTTCCGCAACCTCCAGTCGCGAGCACGGTGACATTGCTACGCAAAGTTTCCACTGATCCGGTCGCCTCGTTCAGTGCGTAAATTCCGAGACAGCTATTCTCGCGCGCGTAGCCGAGCTTGCCGGTGGTGATGAGATCCACCGCCATGTGGTTTTGCATGACCTCGATTTGCGGGTGGGCGGCCACTTGGTCCAGTAGGCGGGATTCGATCTCCAGGCCGGTGGCGTCGCGTGCATGAAGGATACGGCGTTTCGAGTGGCCACCTTCCCGGCCGAGGTCCGGCTCCATGTTTCCGTTGCCATTCGGGCGTTGGTCGAAATGAACGCCGAGGGCAGTAAGTTCCGAGATGCGTTCTGGACCTTCAGTGACGATGGTTCTAACGACATCTTCGCGGCAAAGTCCGGCGCCGGCTGTGAGAGTGTCCTGGATGTGCAGGTCGAAGGAATCCTCGCCGCTCATCACGCATGCCACGCCGCCTTGGGCCCACGCGGTGTTCGAGTCCGAGGGAGCGCGTTTTGTGACCAAGGCAACCGAGCCTTTTTGCGCGGCTTTCAGAGCAAACGACAGGCCAGCGATGCCGCTACCAAGGACGATGAAATCAAACTCTCTCATGGGATCGCGGGGAGGGAGATATTATCGATCAGGCGGGCTTTTCCAAGAAACACCGCAACGGCGAGACGCCCTTCCGCACGGCGATTCCGGAGCGGTTGCAAGGTGGCGGCGTCCACGGCTTGGACATAATCAATACGGGCGCCGGGGATTTTGGAAATCCGTTTCAGGGCCTCGGCAACGACTTTGGAGGGGGTGGTTTTTTCGGATGCCAAGAGCAGGGAGGCGTGAATTTCTGGTGCCAGGCGGCGCTCCGATGCGGTCAGGTAGGCGTTGCGGGAGCTTGCAGCCAGGCCGTCGGATTCGCGAATGGTGGGGCAGGGGATGATTTCGAGGTTGAAGTCCAAATCGCGGATCATGCGGCGGATGATGGCGAGTTGCTGCCAGTCCTTCTCACCAAAGAGCGCATGGGTCGGGGTGACGATATTGAAAAGTTTCGCCACCACGGTGCAAACACCCGAAAAATGGCCAGGTCTTGAGCCCCCGCAGAGTGTCGAGGAGAGGGAGTTTTCATTCACCGAAACACTGGCATCAGAAGGATACATGTCGGACACACTTGGCAGAAAAACGGCATCGGCCCCAGCTTCACGACAGGTTTTCAGGTCCAACTTCAGCGGTCTGGGATAAGCCGAGAAATCCTCACGCGGCCCGAACTGAGTGGGGTTGACAAAAATGGAAACAATGAGGGCTCCATTTTTTCCGGCAACTCGGCGAGCCTGTCGAATCAGAGCCGCATGGCCGTGGTGCAGCGCCCCCATTGTGGGAACAAAAACAACCCTCCCACTAACGGTCCGACGCCATTTTCTCACGAGCGAAATGGACTTTATCGTCTTCAACGGACCGTCGGTTAGTTTCGGGGAGAGGGCGAAATGCGCCGGTAGAAATCAGTTTTGAGCGGGTTCGGCAGGGGGAGCGGCGGGAGCCGGAGCGGTAGGAGCCGGGGTGGTAGGAGCCGGAGCGGTAGGAGCCGGAGCGGTAGGAGCCGGAGCGGTAGGAGCCGGAGCGGTAGGAGCCGGAGCGGTAGGAGCCGGAGCGGTAGGAGCCGGAGCGGTAGGAGCCGGGGTGGTAGGAGCCGGGGTTGCGGCAGCAGGGGCTGTTTCAACCGGTGCAGGAGTAGCGGCAGGAGCCGGTGTCGGAGTTTGAATTGCATTCTGCAAACCCATGGCTGGTGCGGCGTCGTCGGTTTTCTCTTCGACAGAAGGTTGGGACGCCTCGGGAGTTGGCGTGCTCATGAGTTTTTTCTGAATATCGGTTTTCCCGCTGTTCATTTTGGCTGTCAGAATTGAAAGGAGCAGGGTGATTCCAAAAAAGCCGATCGCCATCCAAGTGGTGAAACGCGCCAGGACATTCGTGGTTTGGGA
>JBIPMC010000226.1:0-3874 GCA_044369345.1 Terrimicrobiaceae bacterium | reverse complement strand
TTGCGGAGGGCGTCGGGCTCGAAGCGGAGTTTGATGCCATAGGCCGCGAACGAGCGCTCGTATTGATGGATCAAGCTGCTCTCACTTTTTCCGAGGACTTGGTAGAGGTCGTCCTCGTCGAGCGCATGGCACGCGGCGCGCACTGGAAGCCTTCCGATAAATTCGGGCTCAAGGCCGAAGCGGATGAAGTCGGTGGTGTTCGATTGCCCCAGCGCTTTGGCGGTCGGCATGGTGGATTGGCCGAGGCGCGAGGCGACGATTTCCTCGAGCCCCACAAACGCCCCGCTCGCGATGAAAAGAATGTGTTTGGTCGAAATGCTGTCGGGCATTCCTGGAGTATTCCCCCGCGCGGCGGACATGGCGGATTGGAGTTGGCCGGTGACATCGTTTGGCGAGAGCACGGGCACATCGCCGTCTTCCATGATTTTGAGGAGATTGGTTTGGACGCCACGGCCTGAGACATCGCGGCCGCTCTCGGCGCGGGAGGCGAGCTTGTCCACCTCATCGAGATAAACGATGCCATGCGAGGCGCGGTTCACATCCCCCCCGGCCCGGCGGATCAAGTCGCGCACGAGGTCGTCCACATCGCCGCCAACATAACCGGTTTCGCTGAACTTTGTCGCATCGGCTTTCACAAACGGCACGCCGATGAGGTCGGCGGCAGATCGGATCAGGTGGGTTTTTCCGACGCCGGTCGGGCCGAGCAGCAGGACATTTTGCTTTTGGTAAAAGGGAGCCTCGTGTCCCTCAATCGAGAGTCGGACATGCTGGAAGTGGTCGCAGAGTGCGACGGAGAGAACTTTTTTCGCCTCCTTCTGACCGATGACAAAACGGTCGAGGTGCCGTGCGATATCGGCCGGCTTGAGCGAAAAAGAAAACTCCAGCGAGGCTTTGGGTTGGCGGCGCACCGAGGCTTTGGAAACAGGGGCCTCGCGGTGCTTGCGGAGTTTTTTGGGAATGCCCGCCGTCACGGGCCCGAGGGCGTTGGGTTTCATCATGATTGGTAGCGGCTCTGTTGGAGAGTAGGGATCGAAACTCCCAGCCGCAAGCGACGCTTGATCGACCTGACTGCTCATCACTTTTCTAGCTTTCGCTCGGCGGGCTTATCTGAAAAACCAGCAGGGTCATGATCATCACCGAACAAGCCGCCTGGCAGTCCCTCCAATCCCAACGCGAATCCCTCCCTCACTTGCGCGAGCTTTTCGCCTCGGATCCCGACCGCGCGTCGAAGTTCCAACTCGAAGCCGCCGGACTCTTTTTCGACTACTCGAAAAACCTGATCACCGAAAAAACGATCGCCGACCTCGTTTCGCTCGCGAACTCCGCTGGGCTCCGCGAGCGCATCGACGCCATGTTCCGTGGCGATAAGATCAACATCACCGAGAACCGAGCCGTGCTCCACGCCGCCCTCCGCGCCCCGCGTGGAGCCTCGATCAAAGTGGACGGCGTCGATGTTGTTCCTGAGGTCCACGCCGTGCTCGACAAAATGTCTGCCTTTGCCAATCGCGTCCGATCCGGAGAATGGAAGGGCCACACCGGCAAACGCATCAAAAATATCGTCAATGTTGGCATTGGCGGCTCCGACCTCGGCCCCGTCATGGCCTACGAAGCGCTGCGCCACTACTCCGACCGCTCGCTGACCTTCCGCTTCGTCTCGAATGTGGACGGCACGGATTTCGCCGAGGCCACGCATGACCTCGATCCGTCCGAGACACTGTTCATCATTTCCTCAAAAACCTTCACGACCCTCGAGACCATGACCAACGCCGAGACCGCGCGCGATTGGTCACTCGCGGGACTCGGTGGCGACAAGGCCGCCGTCGCGAAGCATTTCGTCGCCGTTTCCACCAACGCCGCCAAAGTCTCGGAGTTCGGCATCGATACCGCGAACATGTTCGGTTTCTGGGATTGGGTGGGGGGACGCTACTCGATGGATTCCGCCATCGGCCTCAGCACCATGCTTGCCATCGGGCCTGACAATTTCCGCGAACTCCTCGTCGGCTTTCACGAGATGGACGAGCATTTC
This sequence comes from Terrimicrobiaceae bacterium, assembly GCA_044369345.1. Lineage (GTDB taxonomy): Bacteria > Verrucomicrobiota > Verrucomicrobiia > Chthoniobacterales > Terrimicrobiaceae > UBA967. The sequence continues at coordinate 1,848 of JBIPMC010000226.1, read as the reverse complement.
CGCACCGCGCCGTTCCACCAAAACCTCCCCGTCCTCCACGGCCTGCTTGCCGTTTGGTATAACGATTTCTTCGGCGCGCAGACCGTCGCCGTCCTCCCTTACGACCAATACCTCAAGCGCTTCCCCGCCTACCTCCAGCAGCTCACGATGGAAAGCAACGGCAAGTCCGTGAAGCTCGACGGTGCCCGCGTGGACACCGACACCGGCCCGATTTATTGGGGCGAGCCCGGCACGAACGGCCAGCACAGTTTCTACCAACTCATCCACCAAGGCACGCGCGTGATCCCGTGCGACTTCATCGCCTTCGCGAAATCCCTCAACCCGCTCGGCCGTCACCAGGATTTGCTCATGTCGAATGTCTTCGCGCAAACCGAGGCCCTCGCCTTCGGCAAAACCCTCGCCCAAGTCGAGACCGAAGGCACCGCGCCGGCCATCGCGCCGCACCGCGTGTTCGATGGCAACCGCCCCTCGAACGTCCTCATGGCCGAAAAACTCACCCCCGCCACCCTCGGCCGCCTCGTCTCGTTCTACGAAATGAGCGTCTTCACCCAGGGCGTGATCTGGAACATCAACTCCTTCGACCAATGGGGCGTCGAACTCGGCAAAGCCCTCGCCCAACGCATCATCCCCGAACTCGAAGCCAGTGGAGAGCCCGAGCTAAAACACGACAGCAGCACGAACTCGCTGATTCGCAGGTATCGGAAGATGAAGGGTTGAATAACAATTAATTGCCCGCTTTTTATTTGCATTCAGTGTTGAACGAGAAAATTGTGTTATTAAACAACAATAGGCAAAAATGAAGCATTGCCGATCGCATTCGATGCAATCATTAACACCATGAAAGTTCCACAGCCTTTCCAATACCAAGGCAGCAAGAGAGCTTTGGCTGCCACCATATTACAGTATTTACCGCGACAAGTTCAGCGAGTAGTTGAACCCTTCGCTGGTTCATCTGCCTTTTCAATCGCTTGCGCGGCACGCGGACGCGCCCAAGAATTTTGGTTGAACGACTTTAACAAGCCTCTATCAGAGCTACTCGGCTTGATCATCAACCAGCCAGAGAACATTTCCGATTTTTACAAGGCGACATGGCGAGGGGAAGATGAGGAGGCATTAGAGCATTATTATAGGATAAGAGAAGACTTCAATCGGACGAACGATGCCCGTCTGTTGCTCTACCTTCTCGCAAGGTGTGTGAAAGGCTCCGTTCGATACAACTCAGAGGGATTATTCAATCAGAGTCCCGATAAAAGACGCCTTGGCACGCGCCCCGAAACGATGAGAGAGAACATTTTGGGTGTTTCGATGTTAATGCGGGGTAAGACCATCGTTACAGCACATGATTATCGAGATGTGCTGGTAAACTGTCGTTATACGGATGTAGTTTATATGGATCCACCATATCAGGGAGTCTGCGGGGAGCGGGACTCTCGTTACCTTAGCGGTATTGTATTTGATGATTTCATAGCGGCACTCGATCAGCTCAATCAAAGGGGAGTTCGCTATATTATCAGCTACGATGGCAGACTTGGGGATCAGACTTATGGTCAGCCATTGCCCGATTACCTAAATCTTACCCTAGTTGAGATTGAGGCGGGAAGATCATCTCAGGCAACACTCCTTGGTCGGCAGGATGTGACTTTTGAATCTCTCTACCTATCAGAAGCACTTTCAGAGGAAGTGGGTGCGTTGCCGTGCACGCACCATCGGAATTCAAACACTCAGATGATGCTACTCGAATCAAATTAACGATATGGCAAAATATCCACCTGAGTTTCTTGAGCTATGCAAATCGATTACTGACAAGCGTCCGAAGACTGTCATTGATCATATCCTGAAGCATGGTCA
>JBIPMC010000225.1:0-3880 GCA_044369345.1 Terrimicrobiaceae bacterium | reverse complement strand
CGGAAATTGAGGTAATGCTGTTCGGCGAGGATTTGGGTGGGAGCCATCAACGCGGCCTGCCAACCGCTTTCATGGGCCTGGATCATCGCGCGGAGGGCGACGAGCGTTTTGCCTGAGCCAACATCTCCCTGGAGGAGGCGGTTCATGCGGTGCGGCACGGCCATGTCGGCGGAAATCTCCGCGATCACCTCGCGCTGCGAGGGCGTGAGCTGGAACGGCAGCGCGGCTTCGATTTTTTCCCAAATCCTCCCCGTGCCGGGTCGCGAGACACCGCCCGAGTTTTTGGCAAGCGTGTGGCGCGAGCACAGGATGATTTGAATGCCGAGAAACACATCGCGCACGAGTTGACGCCGCGCGGATTCGCACTCGGAAAATGTTTCGGGAAAATGCACGGCGCGCCAGACATCGGGGAGAATCCTCTCCGCCGCATGCTCCGCGGGCCAAAGCGCGGGTATCGCGGTGAGGTCGGTCGTTTCGATGGCGCGGTGGATCAACTCGCGCAAGGCACGGGCGGGAATTCCGTCCCCCGCAGCGTGGATGGGAACGAGGCGGTCGAAGTGGATCGAGGTTCCCTCCTCGATCACCTCGAACTCCGGGTGCTCCATCGCGATTTGTTTCGAGCGCAGGCGGGGTTTTCCAAAGACCACGAGCCGGTCGCCCTGGCCGACCATGTTTTTCACCCACGGCATGTTGAACCACCGGCACATCAGCGGGCCGCTCAGCAGCCCGCCGCCCTCCTCGACGAGTCGAACCTCGAAAATCGTGCGTCCACCGAAGCGGCGGTAGTTGGTTTTTTCCACCACTCCACAAAGGCAAACCGCCGTGTCGCTGGCCTGATCGGGGAACCGGTCGAACCGCGTGCGGTCTTCGTAGCGGCGAGGGAAGTGACGGAGCAAATCCTCGAGCGTGAGGAGCCCGAGGCGGCGCAAGGCGGCTTGGCGCAGACGCGGAATCCATTCGAGGGAATCCAGCGGCGTCTCCGGCGGGAGCTGGGTCATTCGGCGTGGCGGACCTCCAGCAAGCGGAGTTGCGGCTCCGAACGGCCGTTCCAATGGTTCCACTCCAGCGTGTAGGCGATGTCCCACGGCGGGCGCGGGAGGTCTTCAACCGGCGCGTTGAAAAACACGGCCGCCATCTTCTCGCGTCCCACCGAAAATTCCACACGCAGGTGTTTTTCCTTCATCACGCGCGGCGCGGAGGCGGGCGTGACGGCACGGGAAAACAATACTGGCTGGGGGTTCGAGTTGCCGAATGGTTCGAGCAAATCCTGAGTCTCCATCAGCGCGTAATCGATTTCCCGCAGCGGCACTTCGCAATCGAGGTTCAGGCGAGGAACGAGCATTTCGTCGGTCGCCGCCCCGCGCGCAGCGGATTCGAACGCCTCGCGAAAAGCGGGAAAGGATTTTTCCTGGATCGAAATTCCCGCTGCCATTTCGTGGCCGCCGAATTTTTCCAAATGCTCGGAGCAATCGCGGAGAAGCTCCACAAGCGAGAGGCCCTCGATACCTCGCCCGCTCCCCTTCCCCGCACCGTTTTCGTCGAAGCCCACGACAAAAGTCGGCCGGTGGTGTCGGCGCATGAGGCGCGAGGCGACGACGCCGAGCACGCCGATGTGCCAATCGCGGCTTCCCGCCACAATCGAGACATCGCTTCCGGGTTGGTAATTTTTATCCACCCATTCCTCGGCTTCCATGACGACATGACGCTCAACGCCCTGCCGTTCGCGGTTGTGAGCATCCAAGCCCGCAGCGAGGCGGTCGGCCTCGCGGAAATCCTCGGTGAGCAACAACGCCAACGCCTCGGAGGCGGGGCCGAGCCGGCCGGCGGCATTAATGCGCGGCCCCATGCGAAAGCCCACATCTCCCACGCGGATCGGGGATCCAACGCCCGAAACCTGCTTCAACGCGGCGAGGCCGGGCCAGCGGGTGTGCTCCATTTGCCGGAGGCCGTGGCTTACAAAAATCCGGTTCTCATCCACCAGCGGCACAATATCCGCAATCGTGGCCAGCGCGACAAGGTCGAGGTATTCGCGGAGGTCCACGCCCTCGACGCGCGAGGATTTGAGCAGGGCGTGCGCGAGCTTGAAGACTACACCGGCGCTGCAGAGATAATGAAAACTCGAGCCGAGCTTGGGATTCACAAGCGCCACACACGCGGGGCGCTCGGGGCCGGGTTCGTGGTGATCGAGTACTAGGACATCGACTCCGCGTGAGCGCAGACGCGCAATCTCCTTCACCGAGGTCGTGCCACAATCCACAGCGATGAGCAGGCTGGGATTGTGAAGTTCGAGACACCGATCCACCCCCGCCTCGCTGAGGCCATAACCCTCCTCCGCGCGCAGAGGCAGGAAGCACGGCACATCGGCACCATAGGCTCTCAAAACTCTCGCGAGGATCGCGAGCGAAGTGATGCCATCGACATCGTAGTCACCATAAAGCGCGATGCGTTCGTCCCCCCGCAACGCGGCGAGAATTCTCTCCGTAGCCACTCCCATTTCCGGCAAATCCTCGGGCGCGGAGAGTGACCGCAAGCGCGGGTGGAGCTGGGCTTCGGCTCTGGCGGGATCGGAAAAACCGCGCCGCACAAGCAGGTCGGCAATGAACCCCGGAACACCCAGCTCGGAGCGGATTTTGGAAGCCGCTCCGGGATTTGCGTTCGACGGAAAAATCCAGCGCCGGCGCATGGGGCTCAGGCAGCGAGCCGGCTCGAGAAGGCGGCCAAGCGCGAATAAAGCCGATCCAGCGCCTTCGCGGTGGAGGCCCAAGAAAAATCCAGCGTGCTGTTGCGCTCCGCCAGGAGTCTTTTCGTTTCGGCCGGAAGTTGCGTAGCGCGAAGAATCGCATCGATCAACGCCACAGCGGTGCGGCGGTAGTAAACGATGCTGTTGCCATCGCCTGTCACAAGGTCGAAATCCCTGACGAGTTCATGCAATCCTGCGCATTGTTCGACAACGGGCACGAGTCCCTGACGCAAGGCCGAGCGGACAAAGACACAGCCCGGATCGAGCGGGCCAGGCACAATCACGAAGTCGGCGGCTTGAAAAAGGCGCTCCTGCTCGGCCGCGGCGGGTTCTGGAATTCGAACCATTCCACCCGCGCGTCGGCGCACGGCGATTTCGAGGGCTTTTCTCTGTGAGTCCGGCGCAGCTCCAACGAGCGCCACCAAGACCTCTCCCATCGGCAGATGAGACAGCGCCTCGCAAAGAAGGCCAAGGCCGTCCTCGCCGGTCGAGCCCGCGTGGGCCACAAAGATAGCATTCGCCGTTTTGCCGGTGGATTTGAACAACGCTTCGCGAGCGGCGTTTTTTTCCCTCGCCGAAACCAAAGCAGTCGCGGGCAACTCCAAGCCCGGCGCAATGCCCTCGAGTTTGGCGGCATTTTGTCGCAGGACATTTTCGAGTCCGCACCCGTGGTCGGGCATTTGCATGGCGGCGAGGTTCAGCGCGCCCGGGAGCACAACCGAGTCGGCGCAAGCAATGCCAGCTTTGAGAAAATTCATGCTGCCGTAGAACTCGAGCACATTGGCAAACCACTCGCTGGGCAAATTTGTAAGCGCGAAATCATGGCTCCAGAAATGCCCCTGATATTCGAGGCTCACGGGCGAAAGGACCGTCGGAATGGCGAGGCGTTGGTCGCATGCGAAAATCGGCACGAGTGCGGTCTGCCAACCGAGTGCATGAATGATCCCCGGCGATTCGCGGCGGGCGAGCTCGACAACGGCCTTGGAGAAAAAAATGAAACGAGCCGCGTTGTCTTGATAGTCTCGGCCGTCCATGCCGTAGAGCCCGGTGCGGTCGAAAAACTCATCGCGCTCGAGGAAAAGCAACCTCACCCCGCCGGAGGCGTACGCCTCCCAAACCTCCGCCGGAAGTTGATTCACG
>JBIPMC010000038.1:0-10195 GCA_044369345.1 Terrimicrobiaceae bacterium | reverse complement strand
CGGAATGCTGCGGATGCCGAACTCGGAGGCGACACCGGGTGCATCGTCCACATTCACTTTCGCGATGTGGAATTTTCCTGCGTTTTCAGCAGCAACTTCCTCAACGACGGGGCCGAGCATGCGGCAAGGGGCGCACCAGGGAGCCCAGAAGTCCACCAGCACCGGGCCGGTGGCATTTTGAAGGAAGGTGGCGAACGAAGAGTCGTTCAATTCGGTAACATTGGGATGTGCCATAAATGAGATTTTTTAGCCCATCATGGTCCAGATTTGGACTCCGAGGGCTATGATGACAGCGGCAGCGGCGGCGAGTGCAAGAAGAGGAGAGACTTCTTGAGCGCCGGAGGACTGTGAAACTTCACCAGCGACCGATGCGGAAGCAACTCCACGCTCGCCTTTCTCGCCAGCAGAGGCCGCTTTAACTGCGACAGATGCGCCGGGTTTGGCCACAACCGAGGCTCCAGGTTTGGTGGCGACAGAAACAGAGGCAGCTGGCATGGCAGCTCCAGCGGCAGCCGCAGGTGCGGTTGGCGCGGCCTTGAGATTGACGGTGGCTTGCGGGACGGGCTTGAAAGGAGTTGGTAGCGTGATTTTCGCTGTCTGCGTTTTATCATCGCTGGCCGGGGGCAGTTTGGATGTAGAGGGCGTTGGTGCTCCAGTCGGAGGAGTTGAGATGGAGGCGGGCTTTCCAGGAATCGAAGCCGAAGGAACGGTTGGATTGGAAGGAGCCTTCGGCGCGGCAGGAAGGCCTGGAGCAGAGGGAGGTTTTGGAATGAGAGAAGGAGCAGCGGGCACGGAAGCGGCCTTGTCAACAGGTGGTGCCGGAATCGACGCCGCCGAGGGAGACTTTGGAATGCCCGCAGCGGGTGGGGCGGGAATGGTGGGAGGTTTTGGAATTGCAGGGACGGATGGTGGCTTGGCAAGCGGCGATGGAGGAATCGCTACCGAGGGAGGTTTTGGCAAAGAAATACCCGGCGGCTTAATACCAGATGGCGGCGGGGGAATCCGCAACCCGGGAGGCTTGGGAGGAATAATCGGGGCTGGCGTAACCGGCGAGCCAGGGGCCGGCGAAGAACCTTCGTTGGCTTGAGTGGTGATTCGGACTGTTTCTTTTTTGGGCTCGGACATGGTTCGGGAGTGGTGTTTAATTAAAGTATTCTCAAATGCCGGTGCGGCTGTCAATTTTTCACATTGCCCGGCGGGTTTCCACCAACCCCGCCATCACCGCCTTCTGGGTGTGGAGGCGGTTTTCGGCCTGGCGGAAAATGGTGCCGGCGTGGGCCTCGAAGGTCTCGTCGTCAATCTCCTTACCACGATAGGCAGGCAGGCAGTGCATGACGAGGGCTGTCGGGGCAAGCGCGCAAAGCCCGGAATCGATCTGGTAGCCCTGCAGCTGGGCCAAGCGGTAGGCGGCCTCCTCCTCCTTGCCCATGCTCACCCACACATCGGTGTAGAGCACATCGGTGCCCTTCGCGGCCTCGCGGAGATTATCGGTGATGCGGATCGAACCTCCGGCCCGCTCGAGGAGTTTGGGACAGGGGTGGTATTTTGACGGAGCGGCAATGACGAGCTCGAACCCAAGCCGGGCGGCGGCCCAGATCCAAGAGCGGGCAACATTGCAATCCCCGTCGCCGATAAAAGCCACGCGAAGCCCATCGAGTGAACCGCGCGTTTCTCGAATGGTAAAAAGATCGGCAAGGATTTGGCAGGGATGCTCCTCGTCGGTGAGCGCGTTGATGGTTGGGATCCCGCTAAATTCAGCGAATTCCTCAACATCATTTTGCGCGAAGGTGCGGATCACCGCGCCATGCAGCATGCGGCCCATCACGCGGGCGGTATCCTTGATCGGTTCGCCGCGCCCGAGTTGGATGTCCGCCGCAGCGAGAAACATCGCGTCGCCGCCGAGTTCGCGGATGCCGACCTCGAACGACACTCGGGTGCGGGTTGAGGATTTGGAAAAAATCAAAGCCCAGCACTGGTGGCGGAGAGGGTGAGAGGCGTGTTGGCCTCGCGAGGTTTTCATCATAGCCGTGTCTTCGAGAACGGCGAGGATTTCGTCGCGGGAAAGCGATTCGATGGATAGAAGATTTTTCATTGTGAGATCAGTGGAAAAATAAATTTATGAAGCGGCGGAGGCGCCCTTCAGGACGAAGGCAAATTTCTCGACCGCCTCGTGGATTTCGGCGGCTTCGACATTGAGCGGCGGGAGAAAACGAATGACCCGCTCGCCGGAAGGAATCACCAAAAGCCCTGCGGCGATGGCGTAGTTCACGACTTCGAGAGCAGGTGTGCGGTCGGTCTTCGGGAATTCCGAAGAAAGTTCGACGCCGACCATCAAGCCGATATGCCGGATTTCTCGAATCAATGGAGACGCGAGGCCTTTCAAATGAGCGGAGAGTTGGTTGCCGCGCTCCGAAGTATTAGCCAACAGGCCATCGCGCTCGATGATCTCGAGAACTTTCAGCGACGCGGCACAGCAAACAGGATTTCCGCCGTAGGTTGTGCCGTGGCTGCCGGGGCCAAGAAGGCCGCAGAGCGGGCCGCGATCATCGAGTTGTTTTGAGGAGACCCAAAACGCGCCGAGCGGAAATCCATTCGCGATGCCCTTCGCCCAAGAGACGCCATCGGGTCCGACATCCAAGCAAATGCTCCGCCAACCGCACCAATCACCAGTGCGTCCGAGACCGCATTGCACCTCGTCGTAGAGAAGAAGCATCCCGCGCTCGTCGCAAAGCGCACGGAGTCCGCGCAAAAATTCGGGCGTGGCGGGATGAATGCCCCCCTCCCCTTGAATTGGCTCCACGAGAATGGCAACCGTTTTTTCATCCAGTGCACTGCGCACAGCCTCGAGATCACCGAATGGCACATGCACGAAACCCTCGGGCATCGGGCCAAAATCTTTCTTCACCTTGTCCTGCCCTGTTGCGGCGATACAGGCCAGCGTGCGGCCGTGGAAGGAATTTCTGAAAGTGAGAATGCGGTGGCGGCCTGTGGAGCTTCCGAATCGGCGCGCGAGTTTGATCAAACCCTCGTTCGCCTCGGCGCCACTGTTGCAGAAAAACGCTTTCCCGGGCCCTGTGATTTCCACGATGCGCTTGGCGAGCTGAGCCTGGGGCGCGGTGCGGTAGAGGTTCGAGCAATGAACGAGTCTGGCTGCCTGCACGGCCACGGCAGAAGTGACTTCGGGATGTGAATGGCCGAGAGAACATACGGCAATACCAGCACCAAAATCTAAATACTCGCGCCCATCGAAATCACGCACCCGGCAACCGGCCCCGCTTTCGATGTCGAGATCGAATCGGCCGTAGGTGGGAAGCACATAGCTCGTGTAGGCTTCAGAAAGTTTGCTCATTTTCTTAAAGTGAAACGGGCGGAACCGCTATGGGTTCCGCCCGGTCCGCGAGGGGACTCTCGGGAGAAATTCATCGCCCGGGGTTGGAATATTTTTTGGTTTCCCTGTTACTCGGCTTTTTTTTCAGCCGATTTTTCAGCGGCGGGCTCGGCAACAGCGACGGCGCCTTCCGAATCAACCCACTCGATGTAGGCCATCGGAGCGGAATCGCTGAGGCGCTGGCCGAGCTTGATGATCCGGGTGTAGCCACCCTTACGATCCGCAGCACGGGGCGCAATCTCGGCAAAGAGTTTTTTCACCGCATCCTTCTGGCCGAGGTATCCAGCGGCCAGACGGCGGGCGTGGAGATCACCGCGCTTGCCGAGGGTGACCATTTTTTCGGCGAGTGGCCGAACGGCCTTGGCCTTGGCGAGGGTGGTCTTGATGCGTTTGTGTTCGATCAGGCTGCAGACCTGATTCGCGAGAAGAGCGTCGCGATGGGCGGTCGTGCGGCCGAGTTTGACGGTTTTTTTCTGGTGGCGCATGGCGTATTAGCTGGCGGATTCTTCAGTGATCTCGACGAGTCCGGTTTCGAATTTTTGGCCGAGACCCAAGCCGAGCGACTGGAGCTTTTCCTTGATTTCGTTGAGCGACTTCTTACCGAAGTTGCGGTATTTGAGCATCTCGGCTTCACTCTTCATGGCGAGCTGGCCGACGGTGGTGATATTGGCGTTGTTGAGGCAGTTGGCCGCACGCACCGAGAGTTCGATCTCGTTGACGCTCATGTTGAGGAGCTTCTTCATGCGGTTGTTCTCTTGGCTGACCTCCTGCGGGGTCTCGTCGAACTCGACCACATTTTCCTCGAAGCCGACAAACACATCGAGGTGGTGGCGGAGGATCGCGGAGGCTTGGAGCAAGGCTTCATCCGGAGAGATTCGACCATCGGTCCAGATTTCGAGGATGATCTTGTCGTAGTCGGTGCGCTGACCGACGCGGGTGTTTTGCACCGCATATTTGACGCGAGTCACAGGCGAGAAGATTGAGTCGATCGCAATGACACCGATTGGCTGGTCGGAGCGCTTGTTTTCGTCACCAGTGGCGAAACCACGGCCGACACGGACATCAAACTCGGCTTCAAATTTCTGCTTCTTGTCAAGTGTGCAAATGATCTGCTCGGGGTTGAGCACCTCGCACTGCGAGCTTTGTTGAATGTCACCGGCGGTGACGATGCCTTCTTTGTTTACAGCCAGCTTAAGCGTGCGGACATCGTGATCGTGGGCTTTAAACTTGATTTTTTTGAGATTGAGAATGATGTCAACGACATCTTCCACCACACCGGGCAAGGTACTGAACTCGTGGAGTGCCCCCTCGATTTTTACCGAGGTGATTGCAGCACCCTCGAGGGAGCTAAGAAGCACGCGGCGGAGAGAGTTTCCAACGGTGTGCCCATATCCGGCCTCGAAAGGCTCGGCAATAAAGCGTGTATAGGTATCTGTGGCAGTGGACTCGTCCTTGACGAGAGATTTCGGCATTTCGAACCGACCGAGACGAACAGGCATGTAATGATTAGGATTTCGCCGGGTTACCCTGTGCGCATACGGTTACCCACATTTGTGGAAACCACAGGACCAACGGCGCGTTTGGCTCAGCGCAAGCGGGTATCGATACCACAGAATCTCCGGGAGTCAAGCACCCAGCGGATATTTTTTATACTCTGACTAAAACGGCTAGTTGCCTGCCAGTGTGGCGATTTGCTTGAGCATCGGGCCGAACTCGGCGTTCCAGAGACCGATGAGGGGGCGTTCGCTGTCGAAGCCGGCCACGCCTGCGTCGCCTACGCTATAAATCCGAGGCTCGAGCCGGATATCGGAAGTCATGGGAATCGGCACCATTGCGATTTTCACTCGGATGGTTTGGGGATTACCGTAGCTGCCCCACATGGCGTTGCCAAAAGAACCGGCGGGTTTGTCGAATGCGACCGACTCGGGATAATCAGAGTTGGAGAGAGTGTACCCACGGCCTGCAAAGACCGTTTGGGCCACTGAGATGACGCGGTCGACGCTGGTGTTTTTGACCGTGACTGCCCCAATTCCTCCCGAACTGGCGATCGGCGTGGACAGACATCCGGCGAGGAAAAGAACGGCGAGGCTGGCGGCAAAGAGTTTCACAGGCGGAATGCTACCAGCGGCTAAATGTCGGCGGCAAGCTGCTTGAAAAAGGCGTAGTCGGGCTTCGGCAGGTCCTCGGGAATTTCGCTTGGCCAAGGATGGAATTTTTCAGGAAACGCAAAGCGTTCGAGTCGGGTGGCGAGGAATTGCTGAATTTCTGACTCCTCAAAATCCCCTGCGAGAAATGCCACCGGCCTCTCGCCAAACTCGGCATGGGATTTTCCAACGATCACCGCGCGGCGGATGCCCGGCATTTCGAGAAGCAGCGACTCGATGGGCTCGGGCTGGATGTTTTCACCTCCAGAGATGATCAAGCGATCACGGCGTCCGTGAATTACGATATCGCCCTCGGCGGTGAAAGAGCCGAAATCGCCCGTCGAGAACCAACCTTGCGCATCGACCAAATCCTCCCAGCGACCGTGGGAGGAAAGGAATTTATTGGCCACAACCGGCCCGCGAATTTGAATTTCACCGCCTTCTGAAATTCGAACCTCACGGCCAGGCAGCGGGGTGCCGGCATGGAGAGGTTTTGGCGATTCCCTCAAAAGCTCCGTGGTGGAGATCTGCGAAGCGGCTTCGGTCATTCCATAGGTCAGGTGGATCGGCACACCGGCGCGAATGGCCCGATCGATGAGGGCGGCGGAAATCGGGCCACCACCAACGAGGACATCATGGAGCCGGTGCAGGGGGGCACCCGAGTCGAGCAAACGCTGGAGCTGGGTGGGAACGAGCGAGAGATGTGTGACGGCTTCATCGGCGACGCCATTTTGAGCGTCAGAAAAAACAACAGCCGCGCCGGAAAGCAGGCACCGGATCGGGATGGAAAAACCGCTGACATGATTCAACGGAAGCTGGAGCAACCAACCGGAACCAGGCGAGAGCGGAAGGCGGGAGGCCGACCCCTCGGCGCTGGCGATGTGAGCGGCGAGGTCATGGTAAACCGCACGAACCCGACCACTGGAGCCGGAGGTTTGGAGAAGGGTGCCCGGGGCTTGCATTTCATGCAGGAGGGGGGTGCCTGTCAGGACCGGAGCGGCATTTGCGGCTACATCGATGGGGCCCTGACAAGCAGAGCCCTCCCAAGTCCAAAATTCCTTTGCACCCAAGCGGCGGGCTCGCTCCATGGCCTCGGTTTTCGGAAGCCGAAACGAGATCGGCGCAACCAGAGAGCCTTGCCGAAGCACGGCGAGCAGGAGGAGCACATGGTCGAGCGAGGCTTGGGCCCAGGTCGCTACGATGCCACCCGAGACTTTTGGCAAGGCGCCTTCCAACTCCAAATACCGAATCACGCGTCCACTGGAGCGATCGATCAACGCCGGATTATTGCCGAATCGGGCGAGATTAGAGAAGAAAGAGTCGGGATTCATCGATGGCGGGGAGCGGTTGATCGGCGCGGAAGACAAAGCCGGTCCAATCGAGGCGCGCAACGAGAACATCGGCCGCTAGGCGGGAATAGGTATCCAGCCCAGCCGAGGAAATCATCGGTAGCGAGGCGGCGAAGCGGCCCAGCGAATGAATTCCCACCCCAGACTCGTAGGCGGCGCTCACGACTGAAACCATGTCGAGCTTCTCGCCCTCCTCCGCGAATTTGCGGCAACACTCGAAACCACCCATTAATGTGGGCTTCAAAACCAAAGCCGCCGCGCCTTGGAATTGAGACAACTCCGCGGGAGTGATTTCACGCAGTGTTTCATCGAGAGCGATGGGACACGCCGAGCGCGAGATCAACTCCTGCAGGCGGGAGGAACCCGCAAGTGGCTCCTCCAAATACTCGATCGGAAAATGGCTCAGCTTGTCAGCAAGCCGGAGAGTTTCGTCGAAAGTCCATGTGCGATTGGGATCGATACGCAGTTGGCAGAGTTGGCCGGTCTCACGGGTGATGTCGCTCAGCAAATCAGGGAGGCGCGCCACCTCGACACCCGAGGTTTTGATTTTCAGGCAACGGCATCCGTGTCGAAACGCGCGGAGAGCTCCGGCGAGGATACGGGCCTCATCTCCATCGAGAAGGGCATTCAATGGAACTTCGCTACGAAGCGGAGCACGATCCACATCAAGAGCCTCCAGAGCACACCGGAGCGAAGCGGGAACGAAATCCTCGCAGCGATCGAGACAGCTCCGCACATCGTCCAAAGTTTCCCGACTCCAACCTTGGAGCGGCGCGGCATCGCCCCAACGATCCCCTAATCTAAGAAGAATCCCTTCACGAATTCCACCTCCGGCCATCGGAAGTTTGTAAAGATAGGCGCTGGGAGCATTCACAAGAGGAGGAATACCGATACCAGAATAGCCAGACACAGATTGGCGATTCCGACATGGGGGAGCAGGTCGTTGATCATGCCGGGATCGCGCAAGCGTGCAAGCGGACCGCCGACACGAAGCGCCGCAAGAAACGCCGCGATAGAGCACAGCCAACCGCCGCCATGAAAGGGCAGGAAGAACAACGGCACCAGCGAAGGCGCGAAAAGAAAGAGGAGGATTTCGATCCGCGCGAAGCGTTCACCGAAGCGCACCGCGAGTGTTTTTTTATTCACGCGCTGGTCGGTTTCGCGGTCGCGGAGGTTGTTCAGCGCAATAAGAACGACAGAGTAGGAACCCGGCAGGATGCCGAGCCAGACGGCCTCCGGCAAAAAACTCAGAGTCTGGACAAAGAAAGTTCCCGCTGTGGCAACGAGACCGAAGAAAAGAAAAGTGAAAATCTCACCAAGCCCAAGGTAGGCGAGCGAATACGGCCCAGCGGTGTAGAGAATGCCAAACACTATCGATGCCAGACCAATCGCCACCACAGGCCAACCGGCGCGGAGCGCGAGAAAAATCCCGGCCGCCGTGGCGATGAGAAAAAAGACCACCATCCCGCCAAAAACCGCCCCGGGTTTGAGCAAGCCGGCGGAGGTGACGCGCACGGGACCGAGTCGCTCGGGGGTGTCGGCTCCCTTTTTGGCGTCCCAGTAATCATTCGCGAGATTGGTCGCGATCTGAATGCAAAGCGCGCCGAGCAAGGCCGCAAGGGCGGCGGGGAGGTTTCCCTGGGACTGCGAAAACGCCAGAGCACTGCCGAGCATCACAGGAGCAACGGCGGCAAAAAGCGTCTTGGGCCGGGTGGCGAGCACCCAAGCATTCAGGATCGAGACGGATTCGGCGCTCACGGGCGCCTGGGGAATTTGCCGAAATCGGGTTTGCGTTTTTCGACAAACGCATTTCGGCCCTCCTGCCCCTCCTCGGTCATGTAATAAAGAAGTGTGGCGTTGCCGGCGAGTTCTTGCAGGCCGGCTTGGCCGTCGCAATCGGCGTTCATGGCCGCCTTGAGGCACCGGATGGCCATCGGGGATTTTTCGAGGATTTCGCGGCACCATTTGACCGTTTCTATTTCCAGCTCGGCATACGGAACGACGGTGTTGACGAGCCCCATGTCGAGGGCCTGCTTGGCATCGTAGGTGCGGCAGAGAAACCAAATCTCGCGTGCTTTTTTTTGGCCGACAATCCGAGCGAGGTAACTGGATCCAAAGCCTCCATCGAACGAACCAACTCGTGGGCCAGTCTGGCCGAATTTCGCGTTGTCGGCGGCGATGGTGAGGTCGCAGAGAACATGAAGCACATGACCGCCACCGACCGCCCAACCAGCAACCATCGCGATAACAGGTTTCGGGCAGTTGCGAATCTCGCGCTGGAAATCGAGGACATTGAGTCGCTCGATGCCGTGGTTGTCGGCATAGCCGGCGTCGCCCCGGATTTTCTGATCGCCGCCCGAGCAGAAGGCGTGCTCGCCCTCGCCGGTGAGAATGATGACGCCGATCGAGGAGTCGTCGCGGGCCTCTTGGAGCGCGCGGCGCATTTCCTCGACGGTCAGCGGACGAAAAGCATTGCGTCGCTCGGGGCGGTTAATCGTGATCTTCGCGATGCCTTCGGCTTTTTCGTAGCGGATGTCCTCGAAGACACCGGCGGATTTCCAATCGCAGGCGGGTTTCATGGCGCAAAAAACTATATCTCCGCTCCATCTGGGCCAATGCCGAAGTTGGCAGGCAAAAACTCCGCCACTGCGTAGGCGAGTCTGCGCGGCGCTTCTTCCAAAAGGCGGTGCCCGCAGCCAGGGAGGATCAGGGCTTTTGCAGAACTGAAAGCTCTGGCCATGCGGCACGCCAAGGGCGCGAATTTAGAATCGCACTCGCCGGCAACGAGCATGGCGGAGCCGGGATAAGCGGGAATCTCGCTCCAGAGGCTGGGTAAATCGCCGGGACTCCAAGCCTCCAAAACCTCGGCGAGGGCGGCGGGGGTTTGGGTCAAGCGGGAGGCAAGAAATTCATCAGCGGGGATTTTTTTTGGAGAGGAAAAAACAGGCAGGCTCCACCAGGCACGAAGGAAATCCTCGAAGGAATCCTGCCGCAGCCGCGTGGCGAGCCATGCGTCGGCTTCGCGGCGGGCGGACCTTTCATCGGGCGACTCAAGTCCGGCGGAGGTCGAAATTCCGATGAAAGCCGGGTAATGCCGGGGCGTGGCGATCGCGGCGGCCAGTGCAAGCCGACCTCCGAGCGAGTAACCAGCGAGCATGGCGCGGCAGATTCCGGCAGCGCTCAATGTTTCGGCGAGTCGATCGAGGAAATTCTCCGGCGGGATTGAGACGGATTCACCGTGGCCGGGAAGGTCGGGCAGGAGGATTTGGAGGTCGGGGCGGAGACGATGGAGTTCTTGGGCGAAGGGCCCCCAG
>JBIPMC010000348.1:0-2537 GCA_044369345.1 Terrimicrobiaceae bacterium | reverse complement strand
CTGAGCCTGTGCCGAGAAAACCGTGGAGGCAGACGAGAGTTGGCCCGCCAACGGGTCCGAGGGATTGGAATTTCAGCGATGCCATTTCCACTCTTGGAGCGAAACGCGGCGAGCAATCTCCATATGAAGAGCGTAATTTTCGGCGCGGTCGGTGCGGCACTCGATCAAGCGGGCACGGCGCGGCGGTTCCGAGAGCAACTCGGCCAGCGCGGGGATGCAGGCAGGGCGGTGGTATTCGAGCCCGAACTGCGCGGCGGCATGGGCGAAGTCCATTCCGTGCGGCGTTTCCCAAAACCTCTCGCGCTCTGCTGGGGCGACTCCCAGCGGGAGGAATCGAAAAATTCCGCCGCCGTCATTATTAACTACCACCAGTGTCACAGGTTCGCCGCGCAGGAGCGCGAGGGAATTGAAATCGTGAAGAACGGTGAGGTCGCCGAGCAGGGCAGTGACAGGCTTTCCAGTGCCCGAGCAAATGCCCGCGATGGTGGCAATGTTGCCGTCGATGCCGCTGGCGCCGCGGTTTCCGAGGATTTGGACGGGCTTGGGCGACTGAAAATCCGCGCAGGAGTTGAAATCGCGGATCGGCATGGAGTTTCCGAGGAAGATCACAGAGCTATTGGCTGAGTCGGCGACGGTGCGGGCGATTGAGGGTTCGGTGAGCACATAGTTTTCCAAAACCTCGCTGAGAATTCCGGCAACGGCTTGATTGGCTTCGATCCAAATATCGCGCCAACCCGGACGGGGTTCGATAGAGACGGAATCCAAAAACTCGGGAATGCCAGCACGGAGAACGGCGGGCGTTTGGTTCCACGGATCTAGGTTTTCCGGGCAACGGCGGACTTGGAGATAATTTTCGCCGCGGCAGGGAGTCATCCACTCGCCGAGACGCTTTGAAACGAGACCACCACCGAAATGGAGGATGCGTTCGGGGACGGGAACATGGCAGGGTTGGGCAATCCAATCCGCATGGCCGATGACTCCTGGAAGCAACCTCGCGCCGGAAAGAGCGTCCGCGATCATGGGCCAGCCGAGGAGTTCAGAGAGTTGGAGAAGACGGGCGGAAGCAAGTTGGTCCGAGAAAGAGAGGCGGCCTACGAGGATGATGCCATTCGGGGAATCGAAGAAACGGCGCAGGATGGTCCTGCTTGCTAGGTCCGGGGAGGCCTTTGCAATGACACCGATCCGGCTCCGAAAATCAGAGCCCTCCTCGCAAGTCAGGGATTCGGCGTTGGTTGAAAGACTCGGAAGGACGGGCTCGGGGAACGGAACATTCAGGTGGACGGGGCCGGGATTTTCGCCAGACGAGGTGGCCGCCAAGTTTTCGAGAATGGACGGGATTTGGGAGGGATCTCCGGGACTGGGCAGGTCAACGGCAGCTCGGACGAAGGTTCCGAAGATTCCGGGTTGGTGGATCGTTTGATTCGCGCCTGTGCCGCGAATCTCGGGCGGTCGGCTGTGACGAAAATCAGAGGGACGCCGGAGTGAAACGCCTCGACGCAGGCGGGGAGAAGGTTCGCCACAGCGGAACCGCTGGTGGTGATGCAAACCACCGGGCGGCCCGTGGCCATGGACCAGCCGAGCGCAGCGAATGACATTCCGCGCTCGTCATAGTGGATGGTCGCGTCAATCCCCGCTTCGGCCACAGCCGCCACGAGAGCCGATCCCCGAGCGCCGGGGCTGAGAAAAAACCGGCCCACTCCGAGCTTTTGGAGACCCCGGACAATGGCGAGGCCCCATGTGCGATTGGAGCATCGGGGGATCATGGGGCGAGCAGATGGAGGACGCCTGCGATCTTGTCCTCCAACTCGTTCCACTCGCGCTCCGGCTCGGAGCCCTCGACGATCCCGGCCCCGGCGTAGACATGAATTTTGCGGCCCAGCCAGAGCATCGAACGGATCGCCACGGCGAATTCGGCTTCGTCGCGGGAAACCGCCCCCACGGGCCCCGCATACCAGCCACGGTCGAATGCTTCGTTCCCCTCAATGAAACGCGCCGCCTCGGCATACGGTGCCCCGCAAGTGGCCGGTGTGGGATGAAAAGATTCCAGAATTGTGTCGTCCCCCACCCCGTCGTTGAGTTGTCCAGAAAAGGCGGTGCGGAGGTGTTGGACGCGCGAAAGTTTGAGAACACTCGGTGCTGCGTCCTGCGAAAACTCGGCGCAGAGTTCATGGAAAGTGCAAGCCAGTGAATCAACTACGAGACTGTGCTCGCGTTGTTCCTTGGACATTTTGAGAAGCTGGGACTCGAGGCGTTCGTCCTCCACCGTATCGAGACTGCGCGGCCTTGTTCCGGCAACAGCTTCGCTCTCGAGTCGCGCGCCCTCACGGCGAAAGAGGAGCTCGGGGCTGGCTCCGAGGAATGCCCCGGATTCCGCTGTGGGCTGCATGCAAAAATGAAAACACGCCGGTGCGCCGCCGGCGAGAATCTCGACCAGCGCAAACGGGGTGATCGTTTCCGTGAGCTCCAGACAGGATTTGCGGGCAAGGACGACTTTTTGAAGCTGGTCGGACTCGAATTCTTTTAGTGCCGCCTCGACG
>JBIPMC010000224.1:0-3892 GCA_044369345.1 Terrimicrobiaceae bacterium | reverse complement strand
CGCCGATGGCCCTCACCGCCCCATCGACTCCTTTGCCTGCCGCGATCAACCCTTCGGCTTCACGCAGCTTTTTGATGATTTCTTCCGGTGTGTGTCTTTTCTTTTTCATGAGAGTTCCTGCGGCGCTCCGCGCCGCTTTCTCTCATATCTTCTGGCTCAGTTTTCGGGGAGCACTCCAGTGGGGCTTTGGCGCGGCCAAGCGTGGGCAACGGCTTTCGCGTATGCAAATGCTGAGAAATCGATTGGTCTGCCATGGGTGGTCTTGGGAGAATTTCGCCATGGCGCGGCTGTGGACAAGCATGATCCCATCGAGGTGTCAGAGTTTTTGGCGATAGGAGTGCATCTGATTGATGCAACAACGGTTGTTCCAAACTATGTCCGCATCTGCGCGGCGTTAGCCTTAATGCTCGAGTATCGAGCGATGGGGCAAAACGATCTCTGGATTGCCGCTATGGCTGTTAGTTTCAATAAGCCATTGCTGACGAGAAACCGACGGCATTTTGATCTCATCGAGGGTTTGAGACTCGAGGCTTTGAAATCGTAAGGGCAACGGGCAGCAAATTTCAAGGCGAGAGCCGAACATGGGACCATGTGCGGTTTTTTTGTGTGTAAAGGAAGCGATCGTGGAGGCGATCGCCACCGCCTTGCCAGAATTCAATGGTATCGGGAATGACGCGATAGCCGCCCCAGAAGTCGGGTTTGGGGATTTCGCCGCTGGCAAATTTGTTTTTGAGCTCCTCGAATTTCGCCAGCAGCACATTGCGGGAGGAAATGACTTGGCTTTGGTCCGAGACCCATGCGCCGAGGCGGCTGCCGACCGGGCGACTCATAAAATAGGAGAGTGATTCGGCGGGGGAGATTTTTTCGACCGGCCCAGCAATTTCGATTTGGCGGGCGAGGGCTACCCAGGGAAATAGCAGGGCGGCTCGGGGATTTTCAGCGATCTGTTGCGCTTTGCGGCTGCCGTAGTTGGTGAAAAAAACAAAGCCGCGCTGGTCGAAGGCTTTCAGCAAAACAGTGCGGCAGGAAACGCGTCCGGATTGGTCGGCCGTACCGAGTGTCATGGCGTTCGGCTCGGGGATACCGGATGAGCGGGCTTCTTCGAACCACAAGCGGAATTGCGAGATCGGGTCGGGATTGAGTGATTCCTCGTTGAGTGGATCGTGTTTGTAGTCAACCCGAAGGCTGTGGATGTCGGTGGCTGGAGTCATGGCACGAGCTCGGTGAGGCGGCGGAGGTATTTGTAGGAATAGATGCCGGTGGAGTGTCCATCGGCCCATTTCGGCTGGATTGCGTAGCCGCCAATGCCTTGCCAGCCCGCGAGGTCGAAACTTTTGTCGCTGTAGCCCACGCTAGGGCGGACCACATGGCCCATCACATCGGGCTCGCCGCCGCAAGCTGCGCACGGGCAGTGGCGGCGTAGGAATTCCAGTGGCAGGTAGGTCTCGACGCCGTCGTTCCACGCGATGGCGAGTTCGGTGGCGATTTTTTGAATGTTGAAAGGCTGGAGAACGGGATTCATGTGGCGGACTTGGTGATGTGCGGTGGCTTCAAATAAATCGGCTCGGCCGATCCGGCTAGGTCGATATGTTGCGCGAGAAAACGCGCTTGGGGTGCCTTGAAACAAGCTGAATCCATCAACGGGCTTGTGGAAAAAACCGGAAGCCCGGCGGCGAGTCGGGCGGTGGCTCGTTCGGGCGGGAGCAAATCGATGGGAGCCACCAGAGCGCCATCGCGAATGTGGGCGAAAAACCATTTCCCGGCACGCGCGTCGCCTATGACGAAATACTCGGGTGCGTCGTAGCCGAAAACCGAAGGGATGCCTTTAAAGCTCGCCCCGCGTGCCCGAGCCAAGCCCCACGCGGCGGCGATCGAAGCACGAAGGCCATTGTAGCTGCCAGGCCCCGTGCCGACTAGGACTTGGTCAAAATTATCACAACGAGCCGTGGCGTCCGCCAAAGCAGCAAAAAATTCGACTCCGCGCCCGCGCGGATTTTCAAACTCTAGAGAGAAGCAAAGGATCTCGCCCTCGATGACGGCAATGCTGCCGCGTCCGCTGGAGCATTCGATGGCGAGGGTTTTCACCGCATCCTCCGGATTTTTCTGGCTTCGCCATCCATAGAAAAAACAAATCGAAGCACGCCGGGCGGCAGGGACTCAGGAAATTTGTCGCCCCACTCGATGGCGGCAATCGTTTTACCGGCCAGTAAGTCGTCAAAGCCCAGTTCGGCGAGTTCTTGCGGCTCATCAAGCCGGTAGAGATCGAGGTGAACGAACGGAAGGCGCGCGCTCGGATACTCGTGAACCAGTGTGAAAGTCGGGCTTGAAACATCATCAGGAGAACATCCGAGCCCCTCGGCGAGGCCTTTCACGAAGGTCGTTTTTCCCGCGCCGAGCGGTCCCTCAAGACTTAAAACCTCGCCGCCGCGCAATCTCGCCGCAAGTTGGCGTCCCGCCTGCCTCGTCTCGATCTCAGATCCGCAATACCAATCGGTAGGCGTGGTCGGATTTTCGAGGTGTGCGTTTGCCATGTTGCGGGCAATTTAGTTCGCTTGATCCAGCCATGACAATGCCTTCCCTCTTTCTGCAGACATACCGGCTTCTCGTCGTGGCTGTTTTGGTATTGATGGCCGCATGCAGTCGGCCTGACGATACGATACAAGAGATCAAGCAGAAGCTCGAAATCTTCAAAGTCAAACCGAACATGGCCACTCTCGAAGACCTCGATAAATCCTTCGACAAAATCCAAGCGCAGATCGATGCGATGCAGGCCAAGGGCGACACAGTGCAGGCCGATCTCTACAAACGCCAAGCCTTCACTCTGCGCTACGAATACCGCTCTGTGCGACGGGAGTTCATTCGCTGGAGCAACGAGCAACTGCAAAAGAAACCTGAGCGCGACCTAGATTAAATCGGCCTTTGGACCGGGACGGAGGCGCTGCTCGATGGCGCGGAGGTTTTGATCGAGAGCATCGAGTCCAAAGCGGGTTGCATTTTCGCGAGCGGTCGCGCGCATTGCTGCGAGCCGCTCGGGGTCGTCGGCAAGAGTTGTCAGAGCATTTGCGAGCGCGGAGGCGTCCCGAGCGGGAATCAAAAAACCATCGATGCCGTCGCGAACCACCTCTCCACAATTTCGAGTCGTTACCACAGGTAGCCCGTGGGCCATAGCTTCGATCTGAGTGATGGCGAAGCCGTCCGAGATGGTTGGCAAAACGAAAACATCAGCCTCTCGATAAAACTTTCGCACCCCGTCACGGGTGACGGCGCCGTGGAATTTCACATTCGGATGGGCGGTGACGACATGCTGGTCGGCGATCGAGATCGGCCCGGCAACATCGAAACGGAACATTTTTTTGTCGAGCCGACGAGCCGCCTCGAGGAGGTATTGGATTCCTTTGCGGATATTCACCTGCCCGAGATAAAGCACGCGGAGAGGGCCATCGGAGCGGCTGGGAGTTTCGTCTTTGATCTCCTCCGATTCGTAGGCGAGGGGAACGACGGCGATTTTATCTGCGGGCACGCCGAGCTTTACCAGCGCATCAAGGCTCCATTTCGAATTCACCATCACGATATCGGCGAGTGCCCATTCCGCCTTGCGCCCAAGGGTGTATTCCTCAGGGACAAGTAGCGGAGCCTTGGCCCAGCCCGGCCAAAGTCTCTCTTCCTCGCGAACCATTTCGACTTCTACCTGGGAGGGGTCCATCTGACAGACGACTGTCGCCGCGCCTTGGTCCTTGGCCCACGCAGCGGCCTCGAGAAAGCCGGTGTCGTAGCCAAAGAAAATCGTATTTTTCCAATCCTGCTCGCGGCGTTTCAGCATCGCGGAGCGGGTAAGCCGGCCAAACCGACTGCCGATTTTTAGAAATTCAGAGTAAGGCTCGCGGCGGCCTCC
>JBIPMC010000483.1:0-3925 GCA_044369345.1 Terrimicrobiaceae bacterium | reverse complement strand
AAGAAAAAATCATATTATTTAAGAGTCCAACACCTTCTCCTCTGTCACACTGAATGCCATTGGGTTAAGGTTACGGGAAATAATAGCTTTACCCCCACTTTACCCCCATGACACACTGAATAACTTAAACCCTATGAAACATGACACACTGAATAACTTAAACCCTATGGCACTCGCTCAACTTCTTAGATTTTGATCTATGTGGACATCCTTAGAGAAAAATTGTCCATCTTGTCTTCTTTATTATTAGGGAAGAACACAAAAAGGGTGTTATCCCCGCACTGTATAGCCTGTAGCCCGCTTGATGTCACGGTCTGGTATTGTCCGTCGATTTAGGGCGATCGCCCCCTGTGCTGACGCGAAAATAGCGGGAGACATCCTATAAAACCCATTTAACAATTCCCGAAAAACAAAAAGGTGATGAGGTTAAAATAGGGGCAATTAGTAGCACACCCAACTCCCCCAAAAAATTCTTTTCAAAACCCATTGACAATTCCTAGGGTATCGGTTATAGTTAGGGTAATGGAAAACAAAGAGCAAAAAAAGGAGCCAAGCGCCATGATTACTCGCCAAACATCAAACGATGCCACAAAATTAGCCAACTGGCTGTTATCTGTTGAAAAACGAGCGTTCGATCCTCGGATGTTGAGGATTGAATCTTATCGGCAACTAGAAAGCGAATTGATTGACCCCAATGAATGCCAGTCAACGGGTGAGCGTTGGAACCAGGAAAACAAAAGACAAGAATGCTATTTGATAGATATTGAAAGTGATCGTGTTTTTTGCTTGTCCCGAACATCAACAAACTCGAGATGGGACTTAGATTTTGAGGTTGATTTTAGTTCTGTACTTTAGTGGGTAAACGACCGCTACCCCTTCGGAGCCAGAGAATGCAGTCCCTACAGGTTACATATACTAAGAACCCCCCCTAGCCAAACATCAAACGGCTAGGGGTCAAGCAAACCAAACTACAAAGGATAAAGCAATGAGAGTTGAACATGGGTATGGAGACTCACGGATGAAGGGGTTGCACAAATATGGTTGGTTTGTGACATAAAATAACAGCTTAGAGCGATTCAACAAGCCCCTAGCCAGACGTAAATCATCCGGCTAGGGGCTTGTTCTTTCTTCTTTCTCCCATCCCCTACATACCGAAACTTGCAATTGCCTTGATATTGTCCAGTGGATAGTCTGGATGGTTTCTGTAAATCCGTTCTCTGCCATAAAATCTTTGATTCTGGGTGACTCGATCAACTACATACACTTTGTCCCCTTCTCTTTTAATCAGTTTGCGGACATTCCTGAGATACTTGATCTCCCTCACTACGACGTTTTGACCAGGAGTGTGAAAGATGACGGAATAGTGGCTGTGGGCTTTCATAATTGGCGATCTCGCCTAAAATCAATTCTAATGTTATAATTAAATATCCCCACGATGTTTCCGCATCCGGGGACGTGAGTTCACCTAAACTAAAGACAAGAGGCAAACTATGTCAAATCTTATCACAACCAAATACAATAACGTCGCTATCTCTACAAGAGATTCCGATGGGTGGGTCAACCTGACTCAGATGTGTCAAGCCGATGGAGTCAAGTTTAACGACTTCCTCCGACTAAAATCTACAAAAGCCTACGTCTCAAGCATGGTAGCTGATACGGGGATTCCCGCATCACAAATTATTGAAGTTGTCAAAGGGAAGTTTTCAGACGGAAGGCAATAAGGAAGTTGGGGACACCCTGAGATTGCACTTTTGTTAGCTCAGTGGATCAGTCCTGAGTTTCATCGGTGGTGCAATGCTCACATCTTTGTCCTGTTAAAAGACGGTAAAACTTCCCTGGACACCGACCCGTTTGCTCGGATGCTGGAAATCATGGGAGAAAACTATGGCGATCTTGATAATCAGATTTTAATTGATAACCGCTTCGTTAATATCGAGGCTTACTCTAGCTGGTCTGTTGACGCGGAGTAGGGACAACAAAGCCAGATTCCGGTGCGATCGCCACAAGAAAAATCACCCTACCACTCCCGACTCGTTTGATGATTGACTAACGGCGATCGCAATCGCAAACCAATTTAAGGCATGACTTTGGTTGGTATTGTGGTAAAATCATTGGGTTAAGTAAAATCTTTCAATGAAAAACAGTAACACCTACCTGATCGCGTTTATTGTAGCCATTTCGGTCTTGACCCCCTGGATTAAGGCCATAAATCTCGCCCATCACTTCTCTTTTCAAGGGAAGAAGGTTCAGGTTCTTGAATTGGTGGCAAATGGCGAAACTGGCGAAACCCCTAAAACAGAAACGAGTCCGAAGCGTGGCAATGGGAGACGTGAAGCATAAATGGAAAAGTTAAAAGCCTTTCTCAAAGCCCGAATCATGGGGAAAAGGCTGTTAACCATAAACCCTAGATCGGTGCAGTCCGAGTTACAGCTTACCCCGTTAGAATTTTGGGAGTCTATGGATCAATTAAAAGCCGATCAACAGATTAATTTCTACCAAACTAAAGGTAGTAGCGTAACCATCTATCCCGCAGCTATTCTCCTCGAATGAATAACTGCCTAAAATGCCAGATCCCTCTCAAAAAGAATGGGATGGCTTCTGGGAATAGACAAAAATGGAGATGCCGAGACTGTGGGTTTAGTTTTACCGAGAATCCACAGCTAGGGGGAAGACCTCGGATATTTGAAGATCACGTCTTGACCACTGCCGAACAAACAGCCCGACACCGGAAAAAGAAAAAGCTCAAGTTAACGGGATTATTGGTGGAGACATTAAAAGACAAGGGATCTGTGTCAATAATGCAGATAAAGTAATTTGACATCCGCCCCGCCGTAAAACGGGCGGGGATTGATAAGTTTAAATAGTGAATTAATGCAAACTATCCCATTAACAAAGTTTAGAAATGAGCTACCCAAGTTTAAAAGGCAAGCTCAATAGGGGTTTAATCCTAGGCTTTTTAATATTCAGATTATTTTAAATGTTATAATTAATTAGTCCCCAAGATGTTCTCTCATCTGGGACTGTTCACAATATACAACGTGGTAAAATGAATAGTAGCACAATCCCAGAACACGATCACGTCGCCCCATTTCAAAAAGGTCACGTCTCATGGGTCAAGTCTTATCGCTACATAGGACGTATCGGGAATGGCTATCACTACAAGATTGAAGCCGAGAGAAGCGGGTCTATGGATGCCGTGTTTTGTCGGGCTGTTGACTTCTGGGATGTTGTAGATAAAACTCCCTCACACTCAGATGTTATTGACGATAATTCTTTTTGGATAATCATTGAGGATTGTCTACCAGATGTTGAGATTGATAGATTTGTTCATACCAATAGGAAATCATTGGTTATATCTTTTATGAACGCATCTAATAAACTACATTACAACAGGCTGACCCTGAGACTGTTGGACGGAGTGATTCAAAAGGAGCTACAAAAGATATGCGAGGGGTAAGATTTTAAATGATACAATAATAGAAGCGTCCCTAAACTGTTTCTGCAATTTAGGGACTTGTTCAAATCTGAAGGTATTTTATGAATAATAGCATTATTCCGCTTGAATACAACGGGGTCAAGATCCAAGTTCGGGAGTCGGACGGGTTTGTTAATATGACCCAGATGTGCAAAGACTACGGAAAACGTCTGGATGTTTACATGAAGTCCCAAGAAATCAAGGACTTTATTAAGCGTTTAGAGGCAAAATTAAACTCACACCGATCCGTGTTAGTTGCTGGAAACCCATCTAGTAGCGTGATTGACAAGAAAGAGGGACGCGGCGGTGGGACTTGGGGAAATCCTCTGGTAGCTCTTGAGATTGCCAAAAAGTTAGATACTGATTTTGCTTTGTGGGCTGGTGCTCATATCTTTGTTTTGGCAAAAGATGGTAAAACGTCCCTGGACGTTGACCCGTTTGATCGCTACC
>JBIPMC010000416.1:0-3959 GCA_044369345.1 Terrimicrobiaceae bacterium | reverse complement strand
TACCGACGGAAGCCAAGTATCAACATGAAAGTGTAACCGATGTGCTCGGTTTAAGTGTAACCGATGTTCCCGTTCATACCCCCGGCACTCAAGCAAAAACCGGAAGAGGCCTTTAAATTTCCCACTCCGATCAGCGCCAGGATGCTGGTGCACGAAGCCAGTGAGTTGAAGGATTTGATTCGAGAAGATGCCGAGAAGCCATGATCGGGATTGATACAAATATTTTCGCGTATGCGCGTATTGCCACCGCGCCGATGCACAAGGCGGCGTTGGCCTTTCTGGATAGCATTGCGGATTCGCCAGATATCGTTGTCTCTGAGTTGGTGCTCACGGAGTTCTATTTGCTTTTACGAAATGAAAAAATTCTCGAGACGCCGCTTTCCGCCGCTGAGGCAGCCGCGGAGTGCCAAATTTTCCGAGCGCATCCGAGGTGGCAACTTGTTGATTCCGCTGAAGTGATGAATGAGGTGTGGGGCCGATTGCGGCAAGTGAAGGATTCGCGCGACGGCGGATTTTTGATGTTCGGCTCGCCAAAACCTTGCAAGCACACGGAGTCACGGAACTCGCTACGGCAAATGTTCGGGATTTTGAAAATTTGGGTTTCCAGAGGGTTTGGAACCCCCTACAGGCCCCTGCAGGGAAATAGTAAAGTTGGATTCTCGTTCGCAAAAAAATTCGTGTTTCCTAAATTTAGCCCGAATCCAGCAGAATTAACCACAGAGGACACGGAAAGCACAGAGGGTAAATGAATTGCATTTCATCGCAGAGGATCTTTTTGTCCAAGCTATCGCTTTCATAACCCGCTTATGTGATTCTTTTTCAGCCTCTTCTCCGGGCTAAAAATCCATTTTCGGGATCATCCAAGTTTTCCAGTTTATCCGATATCTACACGAAGAAGATTCTAAACCCATCATATTCCTATTTCTTAAGAGCGCCAACATTTTTAGACCGGGTGAATCTCTGTGAAAAGTTCGAAGTTATTCCGAGCGCTGACGAAATGTTAGCAATAAAATACCTTCATAATACCATTGCTCATAAATATCTTAACGAAAACTTAATTGAAATATACATTGAAACCATTCGACTATCGGATCGTTTGCTAATGGCGATTTTAGAAACGGAAAAGTTTTACATAAAAATTAAAGTTTGATAGCTTCGATTTGTTTGTTGAATTTTTTTTCATGCCCGCTTCGTGGCTCTTTACTGAGAAAACTCTGCTGGAATCGGGTTATACCAAGGTATATTTCTTTTTATACCAAAGTATATACAAATATAGGCTTTACAAGCTTTAGATTAACTGGCATTTGATAGACCATGAGGGTTCTGCCGCAACTAGGTAAAGAAATGGTGGAGCAAAGGGAAGAGGTTTGGAGGCTCTGCCGCCCGACTGGGCGCACATGCGCCTGCTGCTGGGCTGCTTGTTCGCTCAGCACGAGCACGCCGTGGCCGCGATCATGAAAATCGCCAGCACCCCACAGGCGCTGCATGTGGTGATCATGGATCAGGCCGGCTTCCATCTGCAGGAGAAGGATCCACGCATCCCCTCCAGCATACGACTAGAGCCATTGCCGCCGTATTGCCCCGAGCTTAATCCGGCGGAGTGGGTTGGGCGGGTGGTGAAAGCGCCCATGACGGACCGCATTTGTGATAGTCTCAAGCCCCTGGAAGAGCATATCATCGCCTTGGCCCGGCGCTGGAGCGAACCAGACAAGATAGCGAGTTTGATTCCCGCAGGGATGGGGGTTGAAGTAAACGCTATTGGCAAAAACTAAAATCTACTTACTAGGTGATATTTGTAATATACGCTAAACTTTATCCTGAGCTGTTAGACGCCCATGCAAGCGCCAAAGGTTTTTAAATACGGCATGCGGACACTTACTGAATCGGAAAAGCAGACCATCATCAGCTCGGGGCTTTTTGACCCACACTGGTATTCGGCGACCTATCGTGATGTGGCTGCCACCGGGCTCGATGCCTTGGATCACTACTTGCGCATCGGCATCCACTCTGGGCGTAATCCCAGTCGGCTTTTCGATATCAAATATTATCTTTCGCAGGTCGAAGAATCCATCGCCCGGCCGCAGTTCCCAATGCTTGTGGGCTCGTGTGGCATCTGGAAAGGAAAGAGAACAGCCTCACATCAAAAAAAAGCTGCTTTCCATAATAGCTTCGTAATTTGTCATCGATTATGAATTACCCTCGCCATCTAAAAGCGTAAGAAAATGGGCGTTCTTCACAATATTACTGATGCGAAAAATAAAAACTATTTAAATAGATATGAAATCAATAACGATATAAAAAGCAACTATAATAAAAATTAATAAGAAAAACAAAAAATGAGAAGAATTTTCATCCATGCTGGTTTTTCAAAAACTGGTAGTTCTGCAATTCAATGTTTTCTTGAATCAAATAAACAATTGATTAACGATATTGGTTTGAATTACACTTCAAATACTACAAATGTAAATCAAGTAAATAGCGGAAATGCAGAAAGATTATTTTATTCCATTTCTCAATATAATGATAACGATATTAAAGAATTTCTCGTAAAGCATTCTTCTATAGATATGCCTTCGATCCTTTCGTCTGAGTCTCTGGGATTTCTAACTATTGATCAATGGGGATACCTGAAAAAGATTTGTGAAGAATGTAGTGTAAAAATTGAAAGAATTATTTTTTATGTTCGTAATGTGGATAAATTCTTGATTTCATCTTATGATCAGGGTATAAAGAGACATGGAATGAGTTTATCTTTTATTGAATATGTCTTGTCACATGAATGGACGCACTACGAATCCTGCATTAATTTAATTCGTTCATTTGATTCCGATATTTTAGTTCCTTTGCACTACGAATCGTGCAGTAAAAATCTTCTCGAATCATTTTTTTCAAAAATCTGCGATATGAATGCAAGCTTCAAGGATTTGGTTAATAAATCTCAGCATAAAAGAGTTAATCGATCGTTAACAGATCTCGAGCGCGAATATCTTAAAAAAATAAACGCCAAATTTGGCATGGTGTATTCCGAGAAGATTTCCAACATTCTGCTTGCAGCAAGTCCAGACAAGGTTGATTCAGATTGCCTTATTGATGAATCTACTCAGAATGAATTGCAAAAGCGTTTCCAAGTCCAAGTTGAGTGGGTTAATGATTATATCTTCAGTAATAAACCAATTGTGTCCTTATTAAGTAAAGTCACATCAGCATATCCTAAATCCTCCGGGAATACATGTAGTCCACAAAATGAAATCACCTACCGCTTATTGTTGGAGTTTTTCCTTGAAGAGTTTGAAAATTCGAACCAAGCAGTTATAGGATTTCTAATAAATAAAATAATTACTATAAAAAAACAGTCGCAGCCAGTACCTGAGAGTTTTCCTAAAGACTTTAGCTTTCTTGATTATGCTATTTTAAACTTGGACCTTGCTTTTTCGGATGTAGATCTAAAAGAGCACTATATCAAAAACGGTAAAGAGGAAGGCCGTTTATATTCGATAAGATAAGTAAATGTTGACATTAGAACAAAAAAAAATAATTGCTGATAGTGGTTTTTTCAACAGCCATTGGTATTCCCATAGGTATCCCGATGTGGGTATCGTTGGTCTCGATCCGCTTGACCACTTTTTGCGCATTGGTATCTACATGGGACGCGAGCCGGGGCCGAATTATAATGAAGAATCATTTAAAGAATTTATTCGCAAAAATGAAATAACTCTAAAAATAATAGATAAATATATAGCATCATCTCATTATTTAAAGACGGCACAAAAACTAAAAAAGAATTTTGATTTGAATGAGTCGGAAGCAATTCGGTTGCTAGACGCCAGTCAATATTTTGATTCTGAATTTTATATTCGTGAGAATCCAGAT
Organism: Terrimicrobiaceae bacterium; assembly: GCA_044369345.1. Lineage (GTDB taxonomy): Bacteria > Verrucomicrobiota > Verrucomicrobiia > Chthoniobacterales > Terrimicrobiaceae > UBA967. The sequence continues at coordinate 89 of JBIPMC010000416.1, read as the reverse complement.
GTCACAAATTATGAGGGCTCTCCAGCAAGACATTATTTTTTGTATGGTTGGAAAGAAGGTCGCCGTCCGTCGATTCTCTTTGATAACAA
>JBIPMC010000267.1:0-3312 GCA_044369345.1 Terrimicrobiaceae bacterium | reverse complement strand
AACGCCGTGGTTTCAATCCTTCTTAATCCGCCTTCTGCAAGGCTCGCCCGAGGTTTTGGCTTTGCTCGAAAAAAATCCCTTCCCCGAAAAACCGCCGAAATACATCCGGGCAATCTCCGACGACTATTCGTTTACAAGGACCGTCGATCGCAACTGGTGGAGTCGCGAACCCACCGCGATCTATTGCCCTGAAATCTCGCTGAAGCAGTAGATGGCTTTCAAACCACCTCCTCCGGGGCGCCCTCGCGGCCGCGCATGCGCATGAGGATCGGCAACCCGGGGAATTCCCATTTGTCGCGCAAACGGGCGCAGAGGTAGTTCACATAGCTGTCGGGAATAAGCTTTGGGTCGTTCACGAACAATACGAAAAGCGGGGGCTGGATCGGCGAGCGCGAACTCTCCTTTGCTTGAGCGGCGTAGAGGATTTTGAACCTTCGATTGCCCCGAGTCGGTGGCGCTTGGCGCTCCATGGCGGCCTTCAAGACGCGGTTGAGTTCGCCGGTTCCGGCGCGGCGCGTGGAGTGCTGTCGGACTTTTTCCACCATGGTGAAAAGGCGTCGCACATTCGTACCGGTCAGTGCCGAAAGGATCACAACCGGGGCGTAGTCCAAAAAGAACAACTCCGCACGGATTCGCTCGGTATGCTCACGGAGCAATTCGGCATCCTTCTCGCGGCCTTTGGCGACAAGATCCCATTTATTCAGAGCGATAATGGCGGGCTTTTTGGCTTCTTGGATCAATCCCGCGATTTTTTTGTCCTGCGAGGTCACACCGATCGTGGCGTCGATGACCAAAATATTAATATCAGCGCGGCGGATTGTCTGCTCCGAGCGCATCACGCTGAAAACCTCAACCGAGGTGTTGTGCTTGGAGCGGTGGCGAATGCCGGCGGTGTCGCAGAGGATGTATTTTTGACCTTCGCGCTCGGCGAGGACATCGACTGTATCCCGCGTGGTGCCAGCGATTTCGCTGACCGTGCTGCGTTTGTCCTCGACGATGGCATTCACCAGCGAGGATTTGCCGACATTCGGGCGGCCGACCAAGGCGAGTTTGGGGATGATTTCTCTTTCGGCCTCGGCATCCGCTTCATCCGGCGGCACGAGAAAATCGATCAGATCGACGAGATGGGAAATCCCCCGCCCATGCGCGGCGCTCACGGTGCAAGAGTGTTCGAAACCGAGACGAGCGAAGTCGTAGGAACGGGATTCGTGGCCCTCGGTATCGACCTTGTTCACGACGAGGATCACCGGTTTGGCACAGGCCCGAATTGTGGTAGCCAGTTCGCCGTCGAGGGGCGTCAACCCATCGATGGAATCCACAACGAACAAAATCGCATCGGAGCTTTCCATCGCGATGAAGGCTCCGTCGCGCGTGCTCTCGGCGAAGTCCGGATCAGGCTCGGAACCGATGCCTCCGGTGTCGGTGATCTCAAAGGGAGCGCAGCCGAGTTTGCAAACAGCGCCGATGCGGTCGCGGGTCACGCCGGGTTGGTCATGAACAATGGAAATCCGGCGGCCGGCGAGGCGATTGAAAAGGGCCGATTTGCCGACATTTGGTCGGCCGATGATGGCAACATGGCGCATGATTTTTTAACTGGGATTCGAGTGGTGCCGGAGCTGATCAAGCCCGCGGTAAAGATAGTCGATGCCGCTGACGAGTGTGAACAGACCCGCGACATAAACAATGACGAGGTACAAGGGAATCTGGAGCATCAACCACGCAATGGCGAGCATTTGGAAAGCCGTGGCGATTTTTCCAGTCCAACTCGGCTTCACCTCGAGGTGGTGGTCGAGCAGATAAAAAACCCCGCAACCGGCCAGAATCACGGCATCGCGGGCGATAACTAGGACCGGGAACCAAAGGGGAAAAGCATGGTTCCAGTTGCTCAGGCTCAGCGTGATGATGGCAGTAAGGAGGAGACCTTTGTCGGCAATCGGGTCGAGAACCGCGCCGAGACGGCTGCGTTGGTTCCAATGCCGGGCGATGTAGCCGTCCAACCCATCCGTAATCGCAGCGAGAATAAAAACCCCGATGGCGGCGAGGCGCTGCCATTCTTGTGGTTCGCCGCGTGAAATGCTTTCGCCGTAATAAACGCTGAACAAGACGAAGACCGGAATCATCAGAATCCGGAAAACCGTGAGTTGTGTGGCGAAAGTCATGGTTCCGAAACTAGCTGCGGCGGATGCCGGCGTAAACTCCGCTAAACCACAGACTCGAGAAGCAGCTGGCGTTCTTTCGAGTCGAGTTCCCTCCATTTTCCGGGAGGGAGATCCCCGAGCTGGAGTGCGCCAATCGCCGTTCGGATCAATCTCAGGGTGGGATGGCCAACGGCAGCGGTCATTCGGCGGACTTGGCGGTTGCGGCCCTCGCAGATGCGCAATTCGATCCAAAAATCCTCAACGGATTTGCGCACGCGCACAGGTGGATCGCGGGGAGGAATGGCCGGTAGGGAGTCGAGTAGGCGGGCCTCGGCTGGGAGTGTCTCTCTGCCATCTAACATCACGCCCTCGCGCAGATGTCGCAGGGCTTCCTCTCGAGGCAAGCGCTCAACAAACACGAGATAGGTTTTAGTGACATGATTCGCTGGAGCGAGGAGCCGGTTGTTCCATTGCGGCTCGTCGGACAAAAGAAGCAGTCCCTCCGAGTCCGCATCCAACCGGCCAACCGGATAGACATTTTTAGGGAAACCGAAATACGCAAGCGGGCGGTTGCCGCTGCCATCCGGAGTGAATTGGGAAAGAACTCCGTAGGGTTTGTGGAAGGAGAGGATCAAAGAACCTTCAGGCGAGTGAGGTCTTGGGAATCCACCACGCCAATCGGATGATTGTTTTCATCGAGCACGACCAGATCGTCGATGCGGTGGCGTTCGAGGATTTGGAGGACTTCGGCCGCCAACTTGTCGCCTTGAATTGTGATCGGCTTGAGCGTCATGAAATCCGCAACGGGTCTTGAACCGATGTGCGGGTCTTCAGGAAAGTGACGCGCAAAATCGCCATGAGTGAAAATTCCAGCGAGCGAACCATCCTGGTGAACCACCACAGCGGCACCGGCGCGGTGGGAGGTCATGGCTTGGATGGCCTCCAACACTGATGCCGTCGGCGGGATGATCGCGAGATCCGCAACGGGGCGCATGATTTGGTGAACCTTGAGTAGAAGAGAACGCCCAAGGCTGCCGCCGGGGTGAAATTTGGCAAAATCTTCTTTTTGGAATCCCCGAGCTTCCAGCAGCACCATCGCCAAGGCATCTCCCAAAACCAACATGGCTGTCGTGCTAGAGGTCGGCGCGAGATTGAGAGGGCAGGCTTCTTGGGT
>JBIPMC010000479.1:0-3971 GCA_044369345.1 Terrimicrobiaceae bacterium | reverse complement strand
TTTCTTCACCAGCAAAAAGTCACAGCAGAGCATCCTGCAATCTCCTTCTTATTTCAACGCCCAGCGCGGCGAGCTCCGAAAAGCCAGAGGCCGTGTAATGTCGGGAATGGGGAGACAGGAGAGATATTTGTGGCTTCGTAAAATTGGAAGCCATGTGGGTGGAGAAGAAGTATTATTTCAGATTGATTGTAATGTAATACCTATGGAACATTATATGTGATTCTATGTATCTGTCAAGAACTGTATCATTGAGTAACTTTCAATCAGTGTTACAGTCATGGAATTATTGTCTCTGCTGTAGAAATTATTGTTAACAATGGGATGATTAGTTTGAGGTGTGGTTGCCTGCTGTTAGTGTAGTGTGTATGTGAATATCCATTCGACAGTGGACGGAGGTGCAATCAAGATCGCTTACGTTCTTAGTTGTTTTACTTTAGACCAGGCCAATTTCCAATTTATCGATCTCAAAGGTAGTTTCATACGGATTCGTCAATCATTACCTTGATGATGTCATTTATCATTTTAAGGTAATTTCAGGTAATGTAACGCAACTTCTTAACGAAATTTATTGCAAAAGGGGAAGCACTCCCTGATGAAAAGAGAAATGTGACGGCTCCAATTTTTGTTTATTAAACGATCTTAGCGGCTGCTTCTCAATTTTAGTAAAAAGGTTTTTACCTTTTATTAAGATACAAAAACCTTTGTCGAATTTTTTTTTTAATTCGCTTCTTGTTGGGTGTAGTGGACCACGACATAAAAATCTCATCTACCGTTAGATCGGGCAAACGGCAGGACCGCTCGTTCAGCCGACATATCGATATCCATATCATCGTGAAGTATTATCGTTTGTTGCATGTCACAAATTATGAGCATGAACATCAAACAGCTGCTGAACGGACCGTACTTGCCATACGAATCAGCAGTCTACACCATTTTTGATTTGCAATGCTCGGAGGTGCATGTGATCTCGAGAGATGTGAACTCGAAATACGGGATTGTCAAGAATCAATTACAGGATCCCGACGGTATGACATCATCTGAAGAACGGTTTTTGAACAACCTCACAACTCATCCGCAATGGCGAGGGGGGGAGGATTACGCCGAGTTCTTTGACGGCGCACCACCTCTTGATGTTATACGTCAGATAACGAGGTCACGTCTTATGACGGGATCGATCCCTGTTCATCACGTCGTCCCGTACGATCGTCACGATGTCAGCGATGCCTATCGTCGTGATCTGCTTCCCGAAGTGACTGAGATAGAAGAGAAACACGGGGGAATCACATACAACAATAGCGATTGTTTGAATGTTTGCATCCCTCAGAATATGCCCCCTAGGTTTTTAATGACGAAGATATCGATATGTGGGTATATTTCGGAGGTAGAATTGCCAAACGGCAGTGTTTTATATGAGAAGGAGGTGAGCAGGTCTCTATCAGCGGAGTGGAGGGAAGTGGTTCGAAGTAATGCGCTGAGTATTATTAAAGCGGCAGTGGGACGATCATATGGCGTGGATGAAGCTATATCGTCGTTGTTGTTATCACCCCGTGTTGATTCATGGCCGAGGGTAATGCACCAGCATCTGACGGTGGAATAAAGAAGAGGTCGAATGTATCTGTATAAGATATAATGCATGATTGTCGAAGACATAATGAATAACGGGGTGTTAAAATAGCAGTGGGGTTATTCATCACATTGTGTTGCTAAACCACATCAACACCATGTCTACTCATCCATGGTCATGATAACGGTCGTATCAGGACATTTACATCCGATGAGTCCTGTAAACAAATACGATTGTGCCTCCGATAGATAACACCCCACGAAGCTAATGGATCGAAGCTTGGCTTCGGCAATATGGCGAGCAAAGGCAATGAGGTCGTCGGGTTGTAATTTGTCGAAGGTGCAACTTCGGAAATTAAGATGGTGCAAGGGGGTATCTCAATTCATGTCCTCGTCATCGAGTAGACGCCATTGGATCAATTCACCAATGTCGGCACGTTGGATGTCGCAGTCTACAAACGATAGCATCTCCAAATTCATTGTAACAATTATTGAATGTAGGTTGTGATAATGGTCCGTATCATTTGCAATTGTTGAGTTGGCGATGGTGATGCGCCGAATTGTTGGGCACTCCGCCACCTTATCCCAAAACCAAACATCGAGGGCATGGGTAGTAAGGTTGATGCCATCTATAATGAAATACACGATATCGGATTCAGAGATCCAAGTCAAGCAGAGACGAAGAAGTGCGTCCTATGGTGGATGATTAATATGAGGTATTGATTTGAATCCAATACAGAATAATACTCAAGTACGCGTTATGATCAATGATCCATATGAGGTATTGATTTGAATCCAATGCAGAATAATACCGATCTGTACAGACAGATGAGACCGTAACTCTCGGGTTATATCCTTCGAATTAAATACAATACGATTTGGTGTGAACGATAGGTGAATTGGTATTATTTTACGTTCAATACAGTATGATACTTTCGAACTCTGGTGTGCATGAAGATAATACTCGATGCAGTACAGAATGGTAGTCATAGATACAGATGGATTGTTTACCAACATTACATTATCACATTATTCCCGCCCCTGAATACAAACTTTGTCTCATTCTTGGTCGCTATTGTCGTCCCCGACCAGCTCTAACAAGGCGGGATAGAGCGTCTCTTTTTCGATCCAAATAAGATATTCAATCCGATCCAAGGTTTTCCCTGTTGTTGTGAGGTGCTCGATGTTACTAGTCCACCCCTTTGTCAACCAATTCAACTGAGCATGGTATATGTTAAGCACGTTATTCACATCACCGTCCTCCATGGCATCGAGTACATCAGATGAAGAGACTCCCCGATTCCCGACGTTTTTGAAGTGAATGGCGCAAATTCCTCTCTCGATCATCTCGGCATCAATCTGCACTCGATTTGCAAAAGAACGAAAGCTCTCCTCCCAGTCGACTCCCAAGCTTTTGACAATCTTGTCCAGATCCTTCAGTTTCAATGGGGTGGTGTAGATTATCCGGGGATTCTGTGCAGTCTTCGCAGCCAACTCAAGGTAACCCCGGATGAGAGAAGCACTAGCTTTTCCGTCGACGGCTTGGATTTCTGAGCACTTCCTCGATAGGAGGAAAGATCGACTGGAGGCAGCATTTTTCAACCCGAGGAGATCTGCGAATTCCTTGAAAGCATCTTGTGTATCAGCAAATACATCTTTCAACTCGTCGTGGTAATTCTGAAGTGCTGTGAGGGTATTGTTGACGTGTGGATTTTCATTGTCAGAATCCCATATATCAATGTCGTCGTCCGAATTCGTATTATCGTTGTTGTCATTGGGAGATCCTGAACCAACGCCACTGGTGGTGGCATATTTTTGATACTCATCAATTGCATTTTCAAGTTCACAGTATCTCTCGGCTATATGAATCAGACATCGCTCAACCAACTCGTGTTTAATCTTTGGCTTAGGCTGTGGTTTTTCGTCGTTGTCGTCGTCATCTCCGTCATCATCCACTTCTGCTTCTGGCGGTGTGATGGGTAGGAGGTCCTTGATGGGCATTTTACTGTTACTCAAAGCAGTCATGAGCTTCGTCTCCTCTCTGTCGAATGATGACGGGAATTTCGTATTTTTACTGGCAGGGTCGAATAGAATACTCGCCAAGAAAATGGCGTTGTTTGGGAAGCCAACGTCACCGTACGGTGCCGTACGCCTTGTTGTAAGAGGTTGTTCGATTTGGTTGTCAAAAGCAAGTCTCACTCCACTGTTGGGACATTTCTCGATGCTTTTGCTGTATATAAACATATTCTTCAACGTCTCACTGGGTGCTGTGGTTTTACCGTCTTTCTTGACTCCTTTCGGACCTGGAGCTTTCCCGTTGAAATACCCACCCTTGAACAAATGGTCTGTCATGATGCTTTTACCGTCGACATTTTCGTACATGGACTGAGCCAAGCAGAACAGAAAAG
>JBIPMC010000223.1:0-3980 GCA_044369345.1 Terrimicrobiaceae bacterium | reverse complement strand
TGCTTTGCGCTTGTGACTGAACCAATGGATACCAAGGCGTCGAGCGCAACAGGACGGGCTTCCAAAGCGGCCGACGGAGCGGCAAGGTTCAGGAGAAACGCCTCCATGCCCGGGGGATTGCGCGGAACCAAAACCTTGATGGCTTCACGGGCTTTCGTCGCATCCGAACTCTTCGCGACTTCCAATAGGCGCTCGTCGAACCCAGGAATCGGGAGGCGATTGAGCGCCAAGGAAGCGGCGGAGAGGGTCTGGCGGTTATTCGAAGCGAACTCGGCCAATAGAAAATCGAGACTCTTTTCGGTGCCGCAGGTGGCCAGCAACTCAATCGTAGCAGCCTTTTTTTGATCCTGGAGCGCGGAGGCAAAAACCAACAGATCGGCCTCCTGCGAGGAGTCGCCTGATTGCGCAAGGGCGGCGTGAACTGCCAAGCGGGCGTCCTCGTCGAGCCCGGGCAATACTGCGGTGACAGATTGCTTTAAACCCGCTTTCCCAGAAAGAACGGCCAAGTGAAGAATCTCACGGGCCGCCGGGGTGGTCGGCGCGGCGAGGATTTGTTGGAGGATTTTCATGGCTCCTTCGTCATCGCCCGCAGCAACCAATCCATTGAAAATCTCACAGCGAATTGCCGCATTGGCGGCTGCTGGCCAGAGCGCTGAGATCGACTCTGCAGCTGTTGGCTTGCCCATCCATTCATGGAACCGCGCTGTGACCTTTTCCAAGATTCCTTGAGGTTCTTTTGTTAGTGGCAGTGCACAACGCACAATCGAACTTTGCGTTACAGCGAGGTTCGATGTCGGACAGGCAGGGAGATAGGTGAGCAACGCATCAAGCGCAGCCTGGCCTCCGATCGATCCGAGGGCCTGTGCGGCAAGGGAAGCAACTGCAGGGTCGGTGGATGCGAGTCTGTATTGGATGAGCGGCACAGCCAAAACCTCCTTGCGCGCCTCGAGAGATTGAATGAGCCCCAGCACCCAAAGCGGTTGGTCGGCTTTTTCCAAAGCGGTGAGAAGCGGTTGGGATGCAGCGGGGTCGGGATTGTTCTGGAGTGCGCAGCGTGCCGCTTCGCGGATTAGGGGGTCGCCCAGCGCCGACGCCAAGCCTGGCACGCAGGAGCCATCGGCCAAAAAGGGCAACTGCTCGAGGGCGCTGAGGCGTGTGTCCTCGGGGAGGGAGGCATTCAAGCCCATCCCGAGCAATTCCTTCGAAAGCGAAGCGGCAATCGTGGGATCGGCTCCGGGTTTTCCTGCTTGGAAAGCCAACTGCCGCAGGGCGACTTGGGCGGCAAAGCGTTTGGCTAAATCCGGAGAGGAGAGATCGCCGACCAACTCCGGCGGAACCGAAGCGCCAGCGGTCAACGCGGTGACAAATATAAGAAACGCGAGAAGGATTTTCATGTGATGGGATCAGAAGTTGAGAAATCAGACGGGCAGAGGATATCCCGCGCGGCGGGTATAGGTGGAAAACCGGGTCGCCTCCGGATCGTTTTGGATTTGGCGCTCCGCCGGATTCCAGTGGATCGGACGCTCGAGCCGCTCTGCGATTCCGGAAAGCGCACAGATATCCATGGTGCGGGACCCCACGCCTGCAGGACAGATCGTCGGGCGCCGCGAGATGATCGAGTCGAACCAATTTTGCCGATGGTCGTTCGAGGCATAGGCGCGCGAGCCGCTGGATGGCACCACACGCGAGGCCAACTCGGCAGGCGTGGTTTCTATGGATTCCCTAGAGACTTTGACTTCGCCCTCTTTGCCCACAAAGCGGATCATGGCCCCGTTGGCCGGTCCCCCACCCTTCGAGATGGTGACCTTCAGACCATTCGCATATTGGTGGTATTGATACGGTGCTCCTTCGAATCCCTTCGGAACAAAAAGCACGGGCCCCGAGTCATCCATCCCCAGCGCCCATTGCACGATATCGCAGTGGTGGGCACCCCAGTCGCCGTTTTTGCGCGATCCATAATCCCAGAAAATGCGCCATCCACCACCGAAGCTCCCGAGAACCCGAGTGGCGTTGTAGGGCTTCCAAGGAGCCGGGCCGAGCCAACGATCGTAGTCGATGTCGGCTGGAACGGGTTCCGCAGCGGGGAGGAAGTCGGGCTGAAAATCCCCCCTCAAATCGATATGAACCTCCGTGAGTTCGCCGATCCAACCGTTGCGGACGATATCCACGGCTTGTCTAAATTCAAAACTCGAGCGTTGCTGGCTTCCCACCTGGAGGATCCTGCCGTAGCGCTTCTCGGCAGCTACAACGGCACCCGATTCTTCGAGCGTCAAGCAGAGCGGTTTTTCAAGATACACATCCTTGCCTGTGCGCATCGCTTCGATTGCCTGGGCCGCATGCCAGTGGTCCGGTGTGGCAATAATCACGGCGTCGATATCGCTCCGGGCCATGATCTCGTCTGAGTTCACATACCCGACTACTGCGGGGTTTTTGGGGCGGGTCTTGGCCAGCGCCGCCTCGCGCTGCGGGGTCTTCACATCGCACACCGCCACCAATTCGATGCCGGCTTGGTTCAATGCCCAGGAATGGTGCATGCCCATCATCCCGCCGCATCCGATGAGCGCCATGCGGATCCGGTTGTTGGCTCCGATGGGATTCGAGCGAGCCACATAGGGGAAAAACAAACTTCCCGCTGCCGTGGCCAAGGTGGTTTTTAAGAACGATCGACGCGAGAGGGAGGATTCGGTTGGGACTGGTTTTTTCATGGGATGTGGAAATTTCAGGGAGTCTTGGAAGAAGGGGATTCGATCGCTGCGATGATGGCGGCATCACCGCGTTTGCGGGCGATCGAGAGGGCGGTGTCGCCGTTGTTGGCAATCGTGGAAGGATCGACTCCACGCTCCAGAAGAAGCCCGATGATCTCGACCCCGCCGCTGGCTGCGGCCTCGTGGATCGGGGTGCCGCCGCAGGCGCTGAGGGCCTTTGGATCGGCTCCGCCGTCGAGCAAGGCTCGGGTGACTTCCACCGCGTCCTTGGCGGCGGCGTGATGGAGCGGAGTCCACCCGATGCTGTCGCGGCGGGAGGGATCGGCTTGGCGGGAAAGAAGAAGTGCAACGATCTCGGAATTTCGGCGCTCGACGGCGAGATGGAGCGGCGTGCGGTTCTTGGAATCGACGGCATTCACATCCGCCCCGGCAACGACAAGGACGGCAGCGATGTCGGTCTTGTTCCGCAGGATCGCCTGTTGGAGCGGTGTCATGCGCGGATTGGCGCCCGCATTGGCGAGGGCGGGGTCGGCATTGAGAAATCCCCTCACCGCCTCGGTGTTTCCCCGGGCGATTGCCTCGTCGATGGACTTGCAATCGACAGATTCCGCCGCGTGGAGTGCGATAGATGCAGCGAGAAAGAGTGCGAGAATCTGCGTTGCGCGTTTTCTCATTTGTTAATGCCAACCGGTCCGGCGGGCGAAATGACGGCATCGTCGGGCAGGGACTGGATCCAAATGTTGCGAAACTCGACCGTGTCGTTGTGGTTCTGGAGCATCAGCGGGAGGGCGTCGGCGTGCTTCTGATAAGGGCGTCGAGTTTTGTGGGACGAGGGGCCATTGAAGGGAATGTTGTTTTGGACGAGGACGCCGTTCACCAAGACCGTGACGCAGGCGGGGGAGGTCATTTTTCCGGAATCATCGAAGATCGGGCGCTTGAACCAGATGTCGTAGGACTGCCACTCGCCCGGCGGGCGGAGGGCGTTCAAATCGGGCGGCTTCACGCCGTAAAGGGCGGCAGCCATGCCGTCGGCGTAGGTTTTGTTTTCGTAGGTGTCGAGCACTTGGATTTCGTAGGCGGACATGAGGAACACGCCGCTGTTGCCACGGTTCTGGCCGGTTTTCTCGGGATTTCCCGGCGGCGTTCTCCATTCCAAGTGGAGGCGGCACGACCCGAAGGAATCCTTGGTGACGAGGGAGGAATTGACTGGACGCACTTGAAGGGCGCCGTCGTTGATCCTCCAAGGTTGAGGAACAACCCAGGCGTCGAGGGATG
>JBIPMC010000222.1:0-3990 GCA_044369345.1 Terrimicrobiaceae bacterium | reverse complement strand
ACTTGGATTTTCTTGTGCTCGGATCCGATCAGGCGGCATGGAAAAAAATCATGGCGCGCCTTGATTACTCGCCATTCCACGACACCAAGACGGTCATCCAGTTCGCTCCCGACGCGGGTAGGGCGATGATAATCGATCTGATGCTTGTTGATCCGCCGACCTTCGAAGAACTCACACGCCAGCGAAGCGAAAGTTTATGGCAGCAGACAGATCAAGGTCACCGGCATCCTCCACTTGATCGCCTTGAAACTCCACGCCACGCGTACTTGGGATCGCGCCGTTCAAGGCAAGGATCACTACAACATCCTGAATATCATCTTAATCCACAAATCCGAAACCAGCTCCCAAGAATTCCTGGAAATCCTCAACCTCTATGCCACAGAAAGCATCCGTAAACGACTGCTCTCAGACCTCAAAAGACTTATTTGACCTGAACCTGCCCCCGCTTGAGCCGGGTGAAAAACTTCTCCCCTCGCCTGCACCCACGCTCAAGGAACAACTCGCCCATGCCGAGTTTCTTCTTTCAGCCCAGCCAAAATCTGTTCATGTCGAAAGGCTCGCTCGCATGAATCCCGAGCCCTTCGTGTTCGCCTGATCGAACGCCCAAACAGGGCAACTAGGTATTGTCATTCTTCATAACCACTCAAACTCTTCTGCCATCATGAAAGCTCCACTCATCGCCAGCGGCTTTGTCCTTTTGGGCATCAACTTCGCCGCCGTCTACCATCCCGACCAAAACCTCACGCTCGCCGCTCAGACCGTCTCGGCCGCCATTGGTATGGTTTGCGTGTTTCTTGCTACCCGCAAGCAACCGCAAAAAGCTGCCACCCCCGCCGTCATCCAACCGATCGCTCCCCCACCCGCTCCGCCGAGGCCCGAAGCCGAAATTGCGGCGTTTCTCGCGCTGCTGCAGGAGAACGGCCGCCTTGTGGATTTTGCGAAGGAGGACATCACCTCCGCCACCGACCAGCAACTCGGCGCCGCAGCCCGAGTCGTCCACGCCGGCTGCCGCAAGGTTCTCAGCGACTACTTCGAGATTTCGCCTTTTCGCACCGAAAATGAAGGCACCGCCGTTACGCTCGAATCCGGCTACGACGCCCCCGCACACCGACTCCTCGGCTCCGTCCCGGCAAATCCTCCCTACTCGGGAAAACTCGTCCACCCGGGCTGGATCGCGAGATCGATCAAACTCCCCCGCGTCACAGGCACCACCGATCAACGCCCCTGGCCTGTCCTCGCCCCCGCCGAAATCGAAATCTCGAAATAGCCAGCGGGCCATCAGCGAACCCCAAAGGGAAAAATCATGAGCGACTTCATCGGCATCGACCTCGGCACGAGCAATTGCGCCATCGCCCGCGTCGGCGAATCAGGCCATCCGGAAAACCTCCCCATCACTCAAGCCATCGCCACCAGGGGCGTTGGGGAAAAATCCCTGCTGCCCTCGGCGATCTATCTACCCTCCGAGGGAGAGTTCCCCGAAGGTGGCCCGCAACTTCCCTGGGCCTCCGAAAACTCCCGCCAAATCCTCGGACTTTTCGCCCGCGATCGCGGCGCGCTTCAACCCGACCGCCTCATCGTCTCCCCCAAAAGCTGGCTTTGCCACCCGCACGCAGACCGGCGCGGCCCGATCCTTCCTTGGGCAAGCACTACGGTTGAACACAAAATCTCCCCGCTCGATGCCTCCCGCCACCTCCTCGCCCACCTCCTCACGAGCCTCCGCAATTCCCACCCCAGCCTGACCGCCGCGCCCCCCGTCATCACCGTTCCCGCCTCGTTTGATGAAGTCGCACGCGGACTCACACTCGAGGCCGCCCAGCTAGCCGGAATCCACGAAGCCACACTCCTGGAGGAACCTCAGGCCGCCTTCTACGCTTGGCTGGAAAACCAAGGCACCGACTGGCGAAAACAGGTTAAGTCTGCCGACATCCTGCTCGTCTGCGATGTCGGTGGAGGCACGGCCGATTTCAGCCTTATCGCTGTCACCGGCCAAGACGGCAACCTCTCCCTCGAGCGCATCGCCGTGGGCGAACACCTCCTCCTCGGGGGTGACAACATGGACCTCGCCCTCGCACATGATGTCTCCGAAAAGCTCGCCACTTCTGGCTCCACCCTTGACGAATGGCAATTCCTCGCCCTCGTCCAAGCCGTTCGCGCCGCCAAGGAAGCCCTGCTCTCCGATCCCTCGCTCAACGATGTCCCCATCGCGATCCCCACGCGCTCCCGCAAACTCCTAGCCTCCACCATCCGCACCAACCTCACCCGCGAACAGGTGGGCCAAATCGTCCTCGACGGGTTTCTCCCACTCGTCGCGGCCGATGAAATGCCCGTCCTCCGCCGTGCCGGAGGCCTTCGCGAGTCGGGCCTGCCCTACGCCACCGATGCCGCCATTTCGAAGCACCTCGCCCGTTTCCTCACCCGTGCGAAAGCCAATGTCGCCTCCTCACCCCAACTCCTCGCAACTCTCGGGGGAGCCGAAAAAAACGGCAGCGCCTCGCTTTTGATCCCCGACGCCGTGCTCTTCAACGGTGGCGTGTTCAATGCCCGCCCGCTCCGCGCCCGTGTGCTCGAACAACTCACCCACTGGGCCAGCCGTCCCGTTCGCGAACTCGAAGGCGCGCGCCCCGACCACGCCGTCGCCCTCGGAGCCGCCGTCTATGCCCGCCTCCGCGCCACAGGCCAAGGCCTTCGCATCAAATCCGGCACCGCCCGCTCCTACTACATCGGAATGGAATCCGCCGCTATGGCTGTGCCCGGGCGCCGCCCCGTTACCAAGGCTCTCTGCGTTGCTCCCCAAGGCATGGAAGAAGGCACCAGCCTCGAAATTGCCGCGCAGGAATTCTTCCTCTACACCGGCGAAACCTCGGAGTTCCGCTTCTTCCAATCCGAAGTCCGCGCGGGCGACCAGCCCGGCCAAATCCTCCCCGACGCCGCCGAACTCGAAGAATCAGCCAAACTCCAAATCGAAATCCCCCCGCCCGCAGGCCATCTGCCCGGTGAGGAAATCCCCGTCCACCTCGAGGCCCGTGTGACTGAACTCGGCCATCTCGAACTTCACTTCCTCCACAAGACCACCGGCCAACGCTGGAAGCTCGAGTTCAATGTCCGCATGCAGTAGCCGGGCATTTCGCTGAAATTGGAGGGCTATACGCCGTCAGCGCCCAAATGGCCTGGGTTCAAGACATAGGTAACGGATCAGGTTCAAGACATAGGTAACACAATTGAAGCGGGAATCGTTTCAAAAGGGATGCCTTGGCAAACCAATACCAAAATGAACCAGAGAATGGAATTCGTGATGCGGGCGCAGACAACCGAGAATTTTCGGGCACTGTGACGCGAGTATGGAATCAGACCCAAAGTGGGCTACAAGTGGAGTCGGCGCTTCGTGCAGAACGGGCTCGGAGGCCTGAACGAGGAAAGCCGCAGACCCAAAACCAGTCCGAAGGGGTTGAGCCAGGAGGTGGTGTGCCGGATCGTGTTTTTCCGCGAACGGCACCCCCACTGGGGAGCAAAAAAAATCCACGAGCTTTACCAGCGCAGCCACGGGGAGGCTCCGAGCCAAAGCAGCATCAAGCGGGTCTTGGAAAAGTGCGGATTGGTGAAAAAACGCCGCACGCGTCCGGCCGTGGAAGCCGGTCGTCTGAATTCGGGAGCCAAAGCTGCAGCGCCCAACGAGATTTGGACCATCGATTTCAAGGGGTGGTGGCATGATGCCAAAGGACGATGCGATCCGCTAACGATTCGCGACGAGTTCAGCCGAAAGGTCTTGGAATTGCGCGCGCTGGAAAATGCGAAAACCGAAACGGTGAAGGCTGCCATGGAAGAAGTCTTCAAGCGGCACGGCCTGCCCGGGCGCATCCGAAGCGACAACGGGGCCCCATTTGCAGCCAGTTTGGCACTTTTGGGACTGTCACGCTTGTCGGCTTGGTGGCTTGCGCTGGGCATTGATCTGGAACGCAGTCGGCCCGGTTGCCCGCAGGATAATGGGGCCCA
>JBIPMC010000221.1:0-3995 GCA_044369345.1 Terrimicrobiaceae bacterium | reverse complement strand
GGTTCGCCCACCTTTTCCGTCAATTCACGGGACTGGCACCGATGAAGTTTCTTGAGATCCACCGCATCGAAAGAGCCAAACATCTCCTACTGACTACCGATCTGCCGGTTCAGGAGATCGGCTTGATATGCGGGCTCCCCAACGCACAACATTTCAGCGTCCGTTTCCGCGGCTTGACCGGACAATCACCGAGTGCCTTCCGCCAAGCTCCCAAAAGGCGCCTCGGTGAACTTAATCCGGACCATGGGCAGCAAAATCCTGCGCGTTGATTTCCGCAGGGACTTTTGAAACTAGCATGCCGGGGCTGATCGAATTCTGGACTCGAATTCCGGCAGACCTGGGTGCTGGACTTGCATTTCGAAGACGGCCCCGTCGTGGGTGTTCGAGTCCGGTTCTCCGCCGGCTGAAGTCATGTAGAGACGGTCGAGATTCGGGCCGCCGAAACACAGCGAGGTGATCTGAGCCACCGGAAGCGAAATTTTCTCCAGAATCTTTCCCCGGGGATCGAGCCGAAGCGCGCCGAAGCCGTCCCAGCGCGCCGACCAGACATGCCCGGAAGCATCGACGGCCAACCCATCGGGAATGCCTTCGTTTTCCAGCGCTTGATGGAACAAAACAGGCGCTGCAAGCGCACCGGTTCCGCTGTCGTAATCAAAGCGGAAAATGCGCCGCGTTGTGGAGCAGGTCCAATAAAAGAACTTCTGGTCCGGACTGAACCCCATTCCGTTCGAACAGCCCGTGCCGCTCCGCAGGCGGGTGATCGTTCCATCCAAATCGACGCGATAAAGTCCGCCGCTCTCGGCGTTCTTACCAATGCTTCCCGCAAAAACCCGCCCTGCCGGATCGGCGATCACATCGTTGAAGCGGAGCATGCCCTCATCCGAAAATTCCAGCAGCGTCGTGAGGCGTCCGTCGGGATGGAGCAGGACGATATCCCTGCTGCGAAATAAAAGGAGATTGCCGTCGGCTTGGAAAGTGAAGCCACCCACTGGAGTTCCTCGATACACGACATCATGTTTTCCTGTTTGCGTGTCGAGACGATGAATCATTCCGCCCTCGATGTCGGTCCAGTAAAGGCTCTGGCTTGCTCGATGCCAGAGCGGGTTTTCTCCAAGTTGGCAGTTTAGGTTGATGAGAATACTCATGGAGACTCTGGTAAATGGCCATAATTCCCAAGTCCAGAAAACCTGCAAACTTTCAGCGCGTATAGCAGGAATAGAAACGAAAAAAGCAGTTCTATCCATTCCCATAGTCGTTATGGGGCGCTAGCATTCATGAATCTCAGAGTTAACAGTGAATCTCAACCACTCCATAAACGCCGCACCCCACAGATGTGCGTTTCCTCATTGCCCTTGGGAGGTGCGTCAATGAACGCACGCAAACCCTGCGTTCTCGTTGGCCGGCTGTTCCATGAGTCGCATACTTTCCTCGACGATCGAACGGGTCTTGAAGGGTTCGAAATCCGGATGGGTGAGGATCTCCTGAAGGCTGAAGGCGATCAGTCCCCGCTCGACGCGATCCTCACGACAGGACGTTCCCTTGGCTGGGATATCGTGCCTGCTATGGACATTTTCGGGATGCCCGGCGCGATGGCGCGGGACGAGGTTTTGGAAAGGTTCTTGCACGCTCTTCGGGATGCCGTGGATCGCTCGTCTGACATCGACGGCGTCTGCCTTGCGCTGCATGGCGCGATGGTTACGGAATCCTGCGATGATGTGGAGGGAGCTGTGATCCGCGAACTGCGCGCGCTGCTGGGCGGCGGCGTTCCGATTTTTGGTGTTCTCGATCTTCACGGCAATATAGGTCGATCGATGGAGGGTGCGAATCTCGGCTTTTTCCCCTACCGTGAAAACCCACACAGGGATGCCTACGAGGCTGCAGTCCGTTGCGCCGGTTATCTTCACCGGTCCCTCACTGAAGCGCGCAAATGCCACACAATGGTGCGTCAGCTTTCCCTGCTCTGGGCGCCATTCGCCACCGGCACATCGGACTCTCCAATGGTGGATCTGGAGCGTCTGGCCCGGGAATGCGAAATTTCGCACCCTGAGCTATGGGATCTGGGCATTTTTGCGGGCTACTCCTATGCCGACACGCCGGACACCGGGGTCTGTCTCACTGCAGTCCATGAGGCGGGAGCCGGGGAAATCGCTCAAAAGGCCTTGGACCGGATGGAGGCGCTGGCTGTCTCGCTAGACCAGCGCGCGCGGGTTTCCTTTGCCAGTGAAAGCGAAATCCTGGAAGGAATCCGTCGCGCCGGGTGTGGCGATGCGCCTCCCAGCGTGATTCTGGTGGAATCCTCGGACAACATCGGCGGCGGCGCGCCTGGCGATGGCACCGGCGCATTGAGATTCCTGCTCCGGCATGGGATCAAAAACGCACTGCTCGCCATCAACGATCCACATGCAGTGGCGCGGTGCCGCCCCGGCGAAAAAATCCGCCTCTCACTTGGAGGCAAAGGTTCCAAAATGGACGAAGGACCCGTGGCGATCGAAGGGCTTTGCCGTTCCATCCATGACGGTGGGTTTGAACTGGAGGACAAGCGCAGCCACCTCGCATCGATGCTGGGCGCCCGGATAGACATGGGCCGCTGCGCCGTCGTCGAACTGAAAGGCATCACCGTATTGATCACCTCGCGCAAGACGCCACCCATGGATCTCGGACAATTCCGCAGCGTCGGCATCGAGCCTGCGGACTTCAACGTGATCGTCGTCAAAGCCGCCGTCGCCTACCGCGACGCCTACGCAGCCATTCCCCACAAAGCCTTTCATCTGGACACTCCCGGCCCCTGTGCCAGTCGCCTCGGGCATTTTCCCTACCGCAAACTCAACCAACCAACACAACCATGAAACTGATTCGATTCGGAATCTTCAATAAGGAGAAGCCCGGTGTGCTCATTGATGGCGTGCGCTATGATTGCTCCCGCCATTTCAACGACTGGAACTCGGAATTCTTCCAAAGCGGAGACATTGAGACACTGCGCTCGCTCTGCGCCGCAGGAGGTCTGCCTGTTGTCCCCGAAACCGAGCGCTGGGGCTCCTGCGTGGCGCGTCCGGGGAAAGTCGTCTGCGTCGGCCTGAACTATTCCGACCACGCCGCCGAGTCGGGCATGCCGATCCCATTGGAGCCGATCCTTTTTATGAAAGCTCCGGGCACGGTCGTCGGCCCCTATGATGAGGTGCAAATCCCACGCGGCAGCGAGAAGACCGATTGGGAGGTCGAGTTGGGTATCGTCATCGGAAAAGAGGCGAGGTATCTCGACTCGGTCGAGGAGGCCAAGAGCCGGATTGCGGGGTATTGCGTTTCCCACGATATTTCGGAACGTGCCTTTCAGTTGGAGCGCGGCGGCCAGTGGGACAAGGGCAAGTCCTGCGACACCTTCAACCCCCTCGGGCCTTGGCTGGCGACAGCGGATGAGGTCGAGGACCCCCAGCAGCTCGATATGTTTCTCAATGTGAATGGCGAGCGCCGCCAAACTGGCAACACCCGCACGATGATCTTCGGGTGCCTGGAGATCGTTCGTTACATTTCGCAGTTCATGACTCTCGAGGCGGGCGATGTGATTTCGACAGGCACACCTCCCGGCGTGGGGCTCGGAATGAAGCCGCCGCAGTATCTCATGGTTGGCGATGTCTTGGAGTTGGGCATCAGCGGCCTTGGATTCCAGAAGCAGACCTGCGTTCCCCACAAGCTCTAAAAAAATTCCCCATGAAAATCACGAAGATCGAAACCAGCATCCCAGATCATGTCATGCCGGGGCTGATCGCGCTCCGCATCCATACCGACGAGGGTTTCATCGGAAACGGGGAAAGTTATTACGCTCCACACGCCGTCGCTGCGATGACGCACGATTGGATGGCACGCCGCCTTCTCGGAGCGAACCCCCTTGATGTCGAGAAGCACTGGCGTTTCCTCTACGAGCGCGCTGCCAATTTCGGAGCGAGGGGCTGTGAGTTGCGGGCGCTTTCCGCAATTGATCTGGCTCTCTGGGATATTCT
>JBIPMC010000220.1:0-3999 GCA_044369345.1 Terrimicrobiaceae bacterium | reverse complement strand
AAGGCCTCGGCTTTCCCACGAAAGGTATCGGCCATGAGAATGAAAAAGAAATAGCTGAAGGCCACAACGAGGCTGATGGCGAAGCCGACCGAGGTTTCCTTGCGGTGCGTCGTGATGCCAAGCGGAATGGCGATCAAGGCGAACGCGATGCATGAAAGCGAGGCCGAGAAGCGCTTGTTGAGTTCCACAAGGGTCTCGAGATGCTTTTTGCCATCGACGGTTTTCAGCAGCTCCAACAGCTCCGGGAGGGTGTAGGAACTCAGCCGGCGGTTGGTTTGAAATTCCTTGAAGAACCGGTCGAGCGCGAGCGGGAAGACACCTTCCTGCATGACGATCCCCTGCTGGATTTTCGTGAGGTCGCCCGGATTTTTCGAGTCCCGCTGCTCGAATCTTGCGTCGAACAACCGGAAAAGCAGGCGCGAGTTGTCGATGTCTGGAGTCAACTCGCCCTCCATCGCATGGATCATCTTGGAGGGCCGGAAATCTTCATCCATCTCAAAGACGATGATGTTTTGCAGGCGGTCGCCGGCCTTGCCGCCGACATAGACGCGGCGGTCGGGAAACGCCTCCACGATTTCATCCGCGCGGAAAAGTGCGGCGGGATTACTCGTGGCGATATCCACAATCGCGCGGGTCATAGCCTGCTCCGCGCGCGGGGCGACCTCGATGTTGATCCAAAAACAAATGCCCGTGAGCAGCACCGCCAAAACAAACACCGGCACGCAAACGCGTGGCACGCTGATCCCGCTCGACTTCAGTGCAATCAACTCGCTGTCGGCCGACATTCTCCCGAACACCAGAAGGATCGCGGTAAGAAATCCCCACGGGATCGTGAAGGTGAGCGAAAATGGCAGCACCAGCGCCATGAAGGCCAGAACGGTCAAAACCGGAACATCCGGGTTGTTCACCAGAACATTCAGAAGTTCCTTGAAAATATTTCCGAGAACCAGAACGAGGCTGAGAATCAGAACGCCCATGAGTGCCGTGACCAGCACGCTGGACCCCACATAACGGTCGAAAATCCTCATCCGGGGCGGGAAGGCGGTTTACTCCTCGAAGACTCCCATCCGGCGGAATTTATCGTATCGCTCCTTCAGGAGTTTTTCGATCGGCGCCTTGGCGAGAACCTGGAGCTCCTTTTCAATCGTGGAGCGGATGTTGTCGGCAGCTTTTTGAGGGTCGGTATGCGCGCCGCCGGCAGGCTCGGGAATCACGCCATCCACAAGTCCCATTTTCACAAGATCCGGCGCGCAGAGTTTCAGCGCCTCGGCGGCCTCGGGAGCATGTTTGCGGTGCTTCCAGAGAATCGCCGCGCAGCCCTCGGGGCTGATGACAGAGTAATAGGCATTTTCGAGCATGAGCACGCGGTCGGCCACGCCGATTCCAAGCGCCCCGCCGGATCCACCCTCACCGATCACGATAGAAATAATCGGAGTCCTCAGAGCCATCATGTCGCGGATGTTCACGGCGATCGCCTCGGCAATGTGGCGCTCTTCCGCGCCGATGCCGGGATACGCGCCCGGGGTGTCGATGAAGGCAACAAACGGAAAACCGAACTTCTCCGCCATGCGCATCAGGCGAAGTGCTTTGCGGTAGCCCTCGGGATGGGGGCTGCCGAAATTGCGCAAGAGATTCTCCTTCATGTCGCGGCCTTTTTGCTGGCCGATGACCACGCAACGGATCCCGCCGATGGTCGCCAAGCCGCCGGGCATCGAGGCGTCGTCGCCGAAAAGCCGGTCGCCTTTCAGTTCGACAAAATCGGTGCAGGCCATCCGGACATAATCAAGGAAGAACGGCCGCGCGATGTGGCGCGAAATTTGCACGCGTTGCCAGGCGCTCAGGTTTCCATAGATCCTCTCGCGCGTGGCCTCGATTTTCTCCTGCATGCTCGCGATTTCGCTGCGGAGATCGATTTTCCGCTCCTCGGATTGGCGGCGGAGTTCCCCGAGTTTTTGCTCGAGTTCGACGATGGGTTTTTCAAAATCCAGAATCTGCTTGTTCATGGCGGTCATTTGATGGTGACGGGGGTTCCGGTTTTCACGAGCACATAAATTTCGGCGAAATCCTCGGGCTTGAGAACGATCCCTGAGGAAGCTGGTGGCGAGGCGCCGTCGGCAGCGGGCACGGGCATGATCGTGGCCCCGCCCACACCAAGCAGAACGAAACGCTCGGTGTCGGCGTAGTCCTTGTCACCAAAGGGAACGCGCTTCTCAACCTTTCGGGCCACGCGATCCGCGACCTTGGTTTCCACGGGCGGGGCGGCGGCGCTGCCTCCGAAGCTCATGGAAACAGCGGGGTATTCCCTGAAAAACTCACCGTGATTGAAAAGCGTGACCGTCGAACTCGCGCGGTTCACAACCAAGGCAGCCTCAAACACCGGGACGATCAACTTCTGGCCGATCTGGAGATTGATCGTGCTGAGTCCGTTGGCCCAGTAGATCAACTCGGCGTTACTTTTGTTCTGCGAGGCTATGCGCGCGAGCGAGTCGCCTTTTTTCACCGTGTAAATGGGATTCGTCGGCGTGGCGGCGGGATCACGGTAGAGGGCGACATTCATGCGACCGAGCACCGCCCTAGCCTCAGAGGCTTTGGGAGATTCCGGATTCGCAGCAAGGAATTGAAGGAGCGCGTCGCGGCCTTGAATCGTATTCAGCGCAAGAGACGGCTTGAGCGACTCGAAGGCGGCGATCGAAGGCTCCGGTGTCGGCTCCGGCGTGGGCGTGGGAGTCGCGTTTTGCTCGATCATATCGAGCTCCTTTTCCTTGTAGAAAAGCTCGTGGAACAAATAGGCGCTGCCCCCCAGAATGCCTCCGACGAGCAATAAAATCGTGAGTGCTTTCAAAAACATAAGCGAAGTTTACAGGCTACGCGCTGGCTTCCCAAAATGGAAACCCCGAAATCAGGCGAGGCCACGGCGTTTCCAATCGGCGATGTTTTCGCCGGCGGATCGCTGGATCATTTCCATGGCAAACTTCAGCAGGCAGACCTCCCACACATCATCCACCCCGGCAATGAGGGCAGCGAAGGGATCGTCGCCCCGCCGGATTTGCTCCTCCAGACGGCCAATAGTGTCCTCCAGCGATTCTTTCACGACCTTCTCGGCGAAATTCGTTTTCCGGAACTGGAACCCGTAGCGGAGGATTTTTGCCATCGAGGCGTTCGATTCCATCCATTCGGCAAATTCCCTCGCCTCCTTGCCGAACCCCTCAAGCAGCACTTTGCTGAAATGCTGAGCCGTCAAAATACGCGGCCGCTCGGCCTCGATCGTTCCGGTGCGGATGCGAACGGTGTCCACCTCGTCGAGGAGTTCGCTCACCAGATGGAAGTGAAAACGCGTCGTGCCAAAAGTCTCGATGGCGCTGTGCGGAGTCACCACCACACGGGTATTCTCCATCGCGTAATGAAAGTCGTGGTCTTTGAACATGGGCTAGTTGGAAGCTGAAGGAGTCGGCGAGGGCGAGGGGAGGTTTTCGACCGCCAGAGGTTTTGGGGGCAAAAAAATCTGCATTCCGACCAGCACGAGCCAGACGAGAGCCGTTAGCCCAGCGAGCCATGGAAGCGGAGCGTTGAGTTTTTGCTCGGAGATCATTCGATTTTCAGGGCGGCGATGGCATCCATCACACGGTTGCTGAGGATTTGGTAATTCTCGCGCGAAGGATTTTCAACTTCCTCGCGGGGGAAATGAATCGGCTCGCCGAGCACCACGGTGATCTGCGAGGAGCGCAGGCCCTTGGCGTTTTTCGGAAACGCCTCATAGGCCCCGAAAATTCGCATTGGCATTACTGGCGCGCCGGTTTTGGCGATGACCAACCCGATTCCCGCGCGGGCTTTTTGCAAATGACCATCGGGAGAGCGGGTGCCCTCGGGAAACAGCACCACCGCATTGCCATCTTTGATTTTTTTGATGACCTCGCGAAGGGCGGACATGTCGTTCCCGTCGCGCTCGACCGGGATCACATTCATCGCCGGAAAAAGCGGGCCAAAAAAAGGCCATTTCAG
>JBIPMC010000022.1:0-13060 GCA_044369345.1 Terrimicrobiaceae bacterium | reverse complement strand
ACACTAACCCTCATTCACTCCCATGAAAAAAACCTCACTCAGTCTCCTGATCCCGTTCGTGGCTCTCGGCCATGCTGTCGCTGCCAATACTTCGCCCACCTTCGGCGAGGATTTGGCGTTTCTTAAAAAACACACCGACATCCTCCTGCTGGAAGTTCCTGGCACCGGGGCGCGCGTGGCAGTCGCTCCCGCCTGGCAGGGGCGTGTGATGACCTCCACCGACGGCGGAGATTCCGGCGCGAGCCTCGGTTGGATTCATCGCAAGAATATCGTCAAGGGCATCAAGCCTGAGGGCGAGCGCACAGGCGATGCCAAGCACATTCATATCTTCGGTGGCGAGGAGAGGTTTTGGCTGGGCCCCGAGGGTGGTCAGTATGCTCTCTTTTTCCCGCCCGCACCGGCCACCTACGACTTCAAAAACTGGAAGACTCCGGCCCTTCTCGACACAGAACCGTTCAATGTCGTGTCTGCCGATTCACGCCAGATCAAATTCTCAAAGGACGCTGAAATTCCAAACCGCGCCGGCACGAAATTAAAAATGCACATCGACCGCACGGTCGAAATCCTCCCCGCCAAGTCGGTCGAAAAAATCCTCGGCACGAACATTCCTGATGGCGTCTCGCTCGTCGCCTACCGCACGAAAAACTCCGTCACTAACACCTCGGCCGAGGCATGGACGAAAGACAAGGGCCTGATTTCGATTTGGCTCCTCGGCATGTTCAAACACGGCCCGAATGTGACCGTGGTCGCTTCCCTCAAACCCGGCGCAGGTCCTGCTGTAAACACTGACTATTTCGGTGCTGTGGGAAATGACCGCTTGGTCACCACCGACAAGGCCGTGTTTTTCAAAGCCGATGGCGACTACCGCTCGAAGATCGGGATTCCTCCCGGACGGACCACAGGGATCGCTGCGGGCTACGATCCCGATCGTGGTATCCTCACCGTCGTGCGCACCGTTCCGCCCGCTAAAGCCGCCTCACTCCCTTATGTGCGCTCGCAGTGGCAGGACCACAAGGAGCCCTACGCCGGCGACTTGATCAATGTCTACAACGACGGCCCCTCCGCTCCCGGCAAAGCGGCCCTTGGTCCCTTCTACGAACTCGAAACCTCCTCGCCCGCCAAGCCCCTCAAGCCCGGCAAGAAGCTGAACCACACTCAGGAGACGATGCACTTCCGTGGCGCGCCCGAAAAACTTGACCCCATCGCGCAGAAGTTGCTCGGACTTTCCCTCAAGGAAATTCAAAGCGTCTTTGCGAAGCCTTAATTTTTTCCTGAATTAAAAAAACGCGGAGTGGTGTATTCCACTCCGCGTTTGTTTTTAGGTGGGACGCTTTATTTTGACTCGAGTTCG
This sequence comes from Terrimicrobiaceae bacterium, assembly GCA_044369345.1. Taxonomy (GTDB): domain Bacteria; phylum Verrucomicrobiota; class Verrucomicrobiia; order Chthoniobacterales; family Terrimicrobiaceae; genus UBA967. Next base: position 11,709 of record JBIPMC010000022.1, on the reverse strand, counting down.
AGTGTGATCGTCGGGCTATCGCAGACTTCTGACGGGCCGAAGTATTGAATCGCGCCGGGGAATGCATAGGAGGTTTCCTTCGCCCAAACGGCGCGATGCTTTTCGAATTCGAGAAATGCAGGGCTATCGAGTTCGACGAGGGCTTTTTTGATAACTGGAACCAATTTCCCGTGGCGGCGTTCCATGTTCATCATCTGGGCCATGGGCACTCCGCCAGCCTGCCACTGGCTGGCGGGTTTGGTGAGGCCGCGCACAGAACAGATGTAGCCGGTGAGGCCTTCGCGGAGGAGCAGCGCGGCGGTGAAGCCGAGGGTGTAGCAATAGTCGGCGTCGAAATTCGACGGGAATGCGCAGCGCCCCTCGTAGCCGAAGTAGTGGGGCAGTGGCGAGAACGAGGCTTTGTAGGTGCCGGCAGTCTTGCGCTCCTTCAAGCGCACTTCGACGAGGTCGATGAGGAGGCGCTGGGTGTCGATGCGGGCGACCTGGACATTGCCGTGCGGGTCGCGGTCGAGGATGAGTTGGTTGGCGATATCGTCAGGGAGGCTGCGGTAAAGCGAGGCCGAAGCGGGCGTGAGTTTTTCGGCGACAAACGCGCGCTTGGCTGGGAGGTCGGCGAGAGCGTTGAAGGCGTCGGCGTGATGGGCCAGTGCTTCGTTGAGTTCGCCAATGAGAACGCCCATATCGGGAACGAATTCGATGAGACCCTCGGGAATGAGAACCGTGCCGAATTTCTCCCCGTTGGCGGCGCGGTGGACGACGGTGTCCGCAATATCATCCACGATCTGCCGCAGGGACAGGCCGCGTTGCGCCACTTCCTCGGAGATGAGCGTGATGTTCGGACGGGTCTGGAGAGCGCACTCGAGGGCGATGTGCGAGGCCGAGCGGCCCATGAGCTTGATGAAATGCCAGTATTTGCGGGCCGAAATGGCGTCGCGCTGGATGTTGCCGATGAGATCGGAGTAAACCTTGCAGGCGGTGTCGAAGCCGAAGCTGGTCTCGATATGTTCACATTTGAGGTCACCATCGATCGTTTTGGGAACGCCGACCACGGTGAGCGCCGCTTTTTGCGCGGCGGCGAATTCGGCGAGTTTGCAGGCATTCGAATTTGAGTCGTCCCCGCCTATCACAACGAGAGCGGTCAGGTTGCGGGTCTTGGCGGTGTCGAGGGCTATGAGGAAATCCTCCTCGGATTCGAGCTTGGTGCGTCCGGAGCCGATGATGTCGAATCCGCCGGTGTTGCGGTAGTCGGCGAGAAGGGCGGCGTCGATCTCCGTACCGTTATTGGTCAAAAGACCGTCCGGGCCGTTACGAAACCCGATAAGCGAGCTGTCGGGGTGGATTTGTTTGATGGCATCAAAGAGACCCGCGATCACATTGTGACCACCGGGTGCAGGGCCGCCGGAAAGGATCACCCCAACGCGAATCGGCGAGGATTTCAGCTCGGAGGTCGCGGTCGAGAAACTGACGGCTGGGAGGTTGTAGGTGTTTGGAAAAAGTGCGGGAATTTCGCTGTCGGCCTTGGCGGGGAGGGGTGTTTTATTGGCTATGGAATGGACGCTCAGCGAGGTGGGGAGTTTGGGTTTGTAGGCGGTGCGGGCTTTGGCAAGGGCGGTTTGATGAAGCATGTGGATAATTATCGTCTCGAATGATTGGGAATTTCGCGGGGGATTGCAAGAATGTGGGTCAGTGGTTTTCCGCCTGCAGCGGGCTTTCTTCGTAGCTGAACAGGGAACCGTTTTTGACTATCCCTGACTCCTTCCACCCCTCCTGAAAATAATTTCTAAAAAAACTGATCCCCCCGTAATTGTCCTACCAACCCTGAGAGAATCCCTAGGCCATGCTTAAAAATCATCGAAATCCTGCAAGAAAGCTTTTTCGCAAACCATACGCAGCATCCCAACCCTCATCCCAAAATTCCACTATGCGGAGATCTATGCAACCCAGCACAGGGGATATAATGAAAACAAGAATCTTTCTCCCATGAATGCCCTGAAACTCGCAGACTGTTGGGCCAAAACTGACGAATTCAAAAAACCGGCGATCGGAATCGTTGTTCATTGCTTATCCGTAGGTTCTGTAGCGAAAGAGCTGTCAGAAATTTTGCCTTCTGGGTTGCGTGCCGTTTTTCCAGTCGGTGGTGTTTGTCTGATTGCGGCCCACGATGTCGGGAAAATTTCTCCAGGTTTTTTAATGAAGTCGGGGGCTTGGATGGCGCAATGGCGGGAACGACTCGGGCTTGTGACGGAAGGCCATGAAACAAGGCATGCGTGGACCAGTCAGAAGGTCATTGCTTTAAATTATGAACATAAACCGCCGAGATGGATTATCGCGCTGGGAGGCCACCATGGCCGATATTTGTGTGCGGAGGCAAACCCCGCCGTTCTACCTGGTGCCGGTTCGATGGGATCCGGAGTGTTTGAGGACTTGCGCCAAGAGTTGATGGCGATCCTCGAGAAGCATTTCGGTCCGCTGCCCGAACCGGAAGAGGTGTCCAAGGGAGCAAAACTTCATTGGTTCACCGGCGCGATGATTTTTTGTGATTGGATTGGTTCCAACACGACATGGTTTCAGGCCTCCGGGTCTGCTGACTCACCCGAAAAGTTTCAGGAAATCGCGCGATCCGCGCTGGAGAAAATCGGCATTCATCGAACCGGTGTGAAAGCCTGCCTGGGGTTCGGCGACCTCTTCGGGATCGGCCCGGCTCGTCCCCTTCAGGAAGCTCTGGTCGGCGCGATGGATTCGCCGGGGCTCTATATTGTCGAGGCTCCCATGGGTGGCGGAAAAACCGAGGCGGCTTTGGCGGGTGCCTACCGCCGCTGGAGCGAGGGAAACGAACGCGGACTTTTTTTTGCGTTGCCGACCCAACTCACCAGCAACCGCATCAGGGACAGGGTGGAGGATTTTTTCAAGCGCGTGGTGAGCGAGGAATCGTCCTTGGCGCTCGCACACGGCAATGCCTGGCTTTTGGAAAACCGAATCCGAAGCCTCCAGCCGCAACTCTCGGATGCACCGGGCGACTCGGACAACGCCTCCGAAGCCAACGCGTGGTTTTCCGACAACCGCCGCGCCATGTTGGCTCCCTTCGGCGTGGGAACGATCGACCAGGCGTTGATGGCCGTTGTTCCCGTAAAGCATTCGGCGCTGCGGATGTTCGGCCTCGGCGGCAAGGTCGTCGTGATCGACGAGGTGCATTCCTACGACCCCTTCACCTCCGCTCTGGTGGACCGCTTGGTGAGTTGGTTGATCGAGTTGGGAGGCGCCGTGATCGTCCTGTCCGCCACACTCACCGCAGCCCGCCGGGGCTCGCTGGTTGCTGCGGCGGGCGGAAAGGAGGAAACCACTCCCGACGCCTATCCCCTCCTCACCAAAGTCGCGACAGGCAATCCACTGGCCGAACATTACCCGATCGCCACTCCGCACGATGCGGAGCGGGAAGTGGGAATTCGGATGGTTCCAGCAAATGACGAACTCTGGATGAACGAAGTCGCCAGCGCCGCCCGGAATGGAGCCTGCGTGCTGGTGATCCGAAATACGGTGGCCCTCTCGCAGGCCTCGTATCGCGCCTTGAAAGCCCATTGCCCCGAGAGTGGCATCGAATTCGGCCTCATCCACAGCCGCTTCACTCAGGCTGATCGCGAGAATAACGAAACCCGCTGGACCGGCCTGCTCGGACGCGACGGAAGCACCCGCCCGAAGAACGGAGCCGTGCTTGTCGGCACTCAGGTCTTGGAGCAATCCCTCGACATCGATGCCGACCTGCTCGTCACCGACTTGGCCCCCACCGATCTCGTCCTCCAACGCATCGGCCGCCTCCACCGCCACCAGCGTCGACGCCCGGCGGGATGTGAAAAACCGATCTGCATCATCCTCCGCCCGGATGTTAATTGGACCGCGACGCGTGCCGAAGTGGAAAAGGCCCTCGCACCCCATCACTTCATCTACCCCCCGTTCTCACTCTACATGGCGGACAAGGCTTGGAGCGGAACGCCTTCGATCCGCTTGCCGAGCGGCATTCGCTCGGCTCTTGAAAAATCCGCGGACGGCCAAGAAAACCACCCTCCAGCGATTAATGAATTCCGCGAGGAGATGGACCGCAAGACCGAACGAATGCGCCAAGCCGCCTGGATGAATGGCATTTTCAAGTCCCCCGCCGCGGGCGATACCGAGGGAGCAGAGACCCGATGGAATATCCAACCCAGCGCCTGGATTGTCGTTCTCGCAAAGCCTCCAAGCCGCTCTGGCCGACGAATGGAACTCGCATTCCCCGATGGCACCACCCGATCATTTGACGAGGCCGCTTTTGATTTTCCGTTGGCCCGATCGCTGCAACTCCACGCCGTCCGCGTCCCCGCCTATGTCACGCGCGGACTGGATCGCCCAGCATGGCTCTCCAGCCAGCTTTCTGATGCGGTGCTCGCCGTCAAAGACGAGACCAACCGTCTTGGCATGTGGCCCGAGGCAGCTGGCTCCTACGAATTCACCTACAGCCCGGAAACCGGCTTGGGCTTTTCCAAAACGCAAAATAACACCGGATACACACCCGAGGAGAACGACTCATGGTATTGAACAAACAACCCGCAAACTCCGCCGACGCGGAAAATCCTTTCAACCTCGTCGAGAATCCCTGGATTCCCGTGCGACTCGCCGAGGGAGGCCGACACAGGCTGGTCGGCTTGGAGGAACTCTTCCGCACCGCCGCATCCATCCAAGACCTCGACTGCGCCCCGCACGAGAGAATCGCTTTGATGCGCCTGCTGGTCTGCATCACCCACGCCGCACTCGGCGCACCCGAGAGCCCCGAGGAATGGGACGACTTCGGTGCCGATCTTGCCAAAAAAATTCCCGCCTACCTGCAACGCCCAGAGATCAAACCCCATTTTAACCTGCTCGGTGACGGCCCCCGGTTTTTGCAGGTCGGGGTCTCCAGTGCGAAGGAAGCCGTCGATATCACAAAGCTGGTTTTCCACCTCGCCACGGGAAACAACCCAACCCATTTCGACCATGAGGGTGGGAGTCCGGGACGATCGCTTTCCCCGCCCCATGCGGCCATGTCGATCCTGACTTTTCAAAACTACTACCCGCCCTACGGAGCTGGTCACAAAGGCAAGGGACCATGCGTTGATCGAAACATGATCCATACTATTTTACTCGGAGAACACCTCGCCGAGACGATTCTCCAGAACTGCCTTACCCGCGATGTGATTTCCGAGCACTTCCCAGACCTTGGAAAACCCGTTTGGGAGCTCGCCGGCGGCAAGGATTTCGAAAGAGCAGCCACCACCACCTATCTCGGCCGACTGGTTCCAAGGCATCGAACAATTTGGATCAATGAGTCACTCACCGGGTTTCACATCGACCAAAAAGGGATGGAGTATCCCAACTTTGAAGAGACGCGGGAACCCACCGCCACGCTGAGGGTATTCAAAAAAAAGGATGGCCTCGAAAGGGGGCTGGTCGATTGCAAGTTGGATCGTGCCGCTTGGCGGGATCTGCATGTATTTTTGGTAGTCAAGCATGCCCTGAGCGAGGAGGTGTCTGCGCCTCTGAACCTTCTTGTCCAATGTCGCCGCGCCAGTAGCGAATTCAAAATTTGGACCGGCGGGCTGGTGACCGATGGCAAAGCTAAAATTTTCGATGCGATGGAATCCACCTTCACCATCCCGGAGACAATGCTCAACGATACGGGGAGGGCCCGCTACCAAGGCGGGGTTGAATTTGCAGAATCCCAGAGTTGGCGCTTGAAAGAGGCTGTGACCGCATTCGCCAAAGCGATGAAAAACGAATCCGCTCCGGTCGCCAAGGCTCAGCACCGCTTCTGGCACACTCTTGATCGCGAGTCCCCGCTGCTCCTCAAGCTTGCCGCAGCCCCGCCCGCCATGGGCTACGCCGAAAAGGGCCACCCCTGGGGCGATCTCGTCCGCGCCGCCGCCCGCGAAGCCTACGAGGCGACCTGCCCCCGCCAGACCCCGCGACAAATCCAAGCCTTCGCCGAAGGCCTCAAAAAACTCTCCGTTCCGAAATCCAAGCCCCAATCCACATGAATAAAGACACACCTGAAAAACCCAACGAGGAGTTAATCCAAAAACTCGTCGCCGCCTGCCGCGACCGCGGTGCCGCCGCCGAGTTGCGCCGCTTCTGGAGCCCTGCCACCCGCCACTACGCCTTTCCCGTTCTCGGTCGTATCGGCGTAGGCAGCCCGCGCTCGGCGGATGCCATCACCGCCGCGCTCTATGCGCTGAACCCTAGGCACACCGCTGGAGGTCTTCGCCCAGGCCAAGCCCTCCAAAGATTCGCCGGCGGCGAGGAATCCTTCGACGCGCATGTGCGCCGATTGCTGGCCTCCGACGCCCTCGACGATGTCGCGGACCAACTCCAGCGCCTCTTCGTCCGGCTTGATGGCGAGGGCATCGCGCTCGACTATAACCGCCTTCTCTGGGACCTGCGGAACTGGGCCAAAAAATCCGAGGATGTGAAAACCCGCTGGGGGCAGGACTACTGGATGTCCTCCAAGGAACTCGAAAACGCCGAAGCCCTTCCCCGATGAGCGCCGCATTTCTCACCAAGGTGGAAGTTGACCACGAAACCGCCTACCAGGCCGGTCTGCGCGACAGCTACGCCTGGCACAAAAGGGTCTGGGAAATGTTCCCCGGCCGCCAAGACGATGCCCGCGATTTCCTGACCCGCCTCGATGGAATCAACGGCGGCTTCCGCCTTCTCGTCGTCTCCGCCACCGAGCCGACCAAGCCGAAATGGTGCCCGGATTTCTCGTGGCACTCCAAGCCGCTGCCCGAGTCGTTTCTAGAGCACACGCGCTTCCGATTTTCGCTCATTGCCAACCCCACCCGTAAGGTGAGGTCCGAGAGCAACCGGAAGAATGGCCGCCGCCTGCCAATCACCCATCGCGAAGACCGCGAGGTGGATGGGAAAATCCAGCCCGGCCTCCTCTCCTGGCTCTGCCGCAAAGGCGAACAGCACGGATTTTCCTTCGAGGAAGCCACCGTGCGCACGATTCCCAAACCCCGCCAGTGGTTCCTCAAAAAAGGGGCCGCCGGAGTCCATGCCGCGACAGAATTTGTCGGCACCCTCACTGTCACCGACCCCGCCCGGTTCCGCGACGCCGTCGCGCAGGGTGTGGGCAGCGCAAAAGCCTTCGGCTTTGGAATGCTATGCATCAGTCCCGCTGAAATCCTCGATTCCCGCCTCCGCCTCGCGCAAGACCTCGGCCGCCATGTCGTCGAAAGCCCCCGCTTCCACAGCGGCTTCGAATTTGCGGTCCACGATCCCGGCCAACCAATCGTCCAGCATCCGCCCCAGATTCAACGCCTCGGGCTCGGGCAACCGCTTGACCAAATCCATCACCTCGACAGCGCTCATCAAACCCAAAAAACCACAAACCAACAAAACACAAACCATGAAACTCATCGAACTCCACATCCTGCAATCCTACCCCGTCTCCTGCCTCAACCGTGACGATGTCGGGGCCCCGAAAACCGCCACCTTCGGCGGCGTCTCCCGAGCCCGCATCTCCAGCCAATGCCTCAAACGCGCAGCCAGGCTCGCGGCCGCGGAGGAGTCTCCGAACTTTTTCAAAGGAAAGAGAACAAGGCTGATTATAACACCAATTCAATCGCGCCTATGTGCACTGGGGATTGAGGAGGCGTTGGCATTAGATGCCTCAAAGTTGTTCTGTGATGCCCTCTCAACATTAGACGAGAAAGCGGAGAAAAAGGGTGTCTTGAAGGTTAAAACGATGACCATGTTCTCGCCACTGGAACTGGATGAGATTGCCGCAAGCATGGCATCGGCTTTGAAAGAGACGAGCTTTGGACCAATCGCGACAGATTCCAAGAAACGGGAAGCCCAAGCAAAAAAGCTTTTAACCTCCACCGATGCCGCAAAAAAAGCCGCCTTCAAGGATGCCGCAGATATCGCGCTCTTTGGACGAATGGTTGCTTCGGATCACTCCCTGACACTGGAGGGTGCGGCGATGTTTTCGCACGCGATTTCAACCCACAAGGCGACAAATGATGTCGATTATTGGACGGCTGTGGATGACCGCAAAAAAGATGATCCGACAATAGCGGATGAAGACCGCGCAGGAAGCGGCGGAATGGGCACTGCAGAATTCACCTCCGCCACCTACTACCGCTACGCCGCCGTGAATCTCGACCTTCTCGCCGATGACAAACACCTTGGCGCGCTGACGCCCGAAGACCGACGGTCGGTCCTGAAAACCTTCATACGAGCCACCCTCATGGCTGTTCCCGGAGCTAGGAAAAACTCGATGAACGCCGCCACGCTCCCGTTCGCCGTCCTCGGCATCCGCAAGGACAAGGGCCAACCGGTTCAACTCGTGAACGCCTTCGAAGACCCCGTCAAAGCCACCGGGAAAGGCTTTGACCAAGCCTCCCGCGAAGCCATAGAGGTCGAACACAAAAAGCTCAAAGACACTTGGGGCATGGAAACCACCAAGGAAATCTGGATGCCGGAAACCAACCTCGCCACCTTCCTTGAGGAACTCACCGATGGACTCTGAAACCTCAGCCCTTGCCATTTACCTCGACGCGCCCCTGCAGTCTTGGGGCGTGTCGAGCCGCTTCCAGCGCCGGGGCACCGAGTCCGCCCCCTCCAAAAGCGGCATCCTCGGCCTCGTCGCCGCCGCCATGGGCATCGACAAATACTCGCCCGACGAACAAACGCGCCTCGCACCGCTCGCCGCCTGCCGCTTCTCGGTGTTCCATTTGGCCCAAGGGGAAAACGCTCCGCCAGTCCTGCGATTGGAGGACTTTCATACTGTCGGAGGCGGATACCCAGACACGCCTGAGGGGAAAATGCATGTGCCGCCCATTGCAAAAAAAACAAAAGAAGGTGACCTGCAGTGGAAAGCACCCGACAAGCGAACTATTCCAACCCGCCGCTTCTACCTAGAGCAGGGCCGCTTCACTGCCGTTCTCGAGGGAGATAGCGCTCTCCTTCAACAAGTCGCCGCCGCTTTGGAAGACCCCGTCTGGGGAGTCTGGTTCGGCCGCAAATGCTGCCTGCCCGCCGCCCCGCTCTTGCCCACGCTCGCGCCCTCGGCGCCGGAGGCCCTGGCAAGCCTGCTGGAAAAAACCGGCACCCGCCTCCCCGGCGAAGGCTGCAGCGAGCAGAACGACGAGGGATGCTGGCACCAGCCCGACCAGCCCGTCTCCTTCGGCCGCCGCGAATTCGTAACCCGCCCCGTCTTGAAAATCTCAAATCTCAAATCTCAAATTTGATATTCCCAAAATGACCTACCCACGATTCGAAGACGTGCCCGTGTGGAACGAGGCCATCCGCCTTGCCGAAGGCTGCGAGGATTTCCTCATAGCCGCCAAGGACTGCATCACCTTCTCCAAGCGCGACCAACTCGACCGCTGCTCCCTCTCTGTCTCCAACAACATCGCCGAGGGCTTTGAGCGTGGCACCACCAACGAGCTTCTGGCCTTTCTTTACATCGCGCGCGGCTCGGCTGGCGAGGTCCGCTCCATGCTGGGCTATTTCGAACGCCGCCCAGCGCTTCGCCATTGGAAATCTCAAATTTCAAATTTGAAATCCACCGCAGAGTCCTGCTCCCGCCAAATCCGGGGTTGGGCCGACTCCCTCCAAAACTCCGATATCAAAGGCCATCGCCACCTCACCGAAAAATCACGGCGACAGGCCGACTCCAAAAAACGCGCCGAAGCAACCTGGCAACGCATCAACGCCAGCCTCCCCGACGGCCATCCGGCCAAGAAAAATTTGAAATCTCAAATTTGATATTTCAAATCGACAACCCATGCCCGTCTTCGAACGCCCGCCGCTGGAAACTCTTGCCCCCGCTAAGGATCGCTGGACTCCCCTCTATCTCGAGCACGGCCGCGTGGAGGTGGACGATTCCTCCATCAAGTGGGTTGCCTCAAACGGTCTCGTCTGCCCGATTCCCGTAGCCACCCTCTCCGCTGTCATCCTCGGCCCCGGCACCACGATCACCCACGCCGCAGTGAAGGCCGCCGCACAGTGCAATTGCCCGCTCCTCTGGCTCGGTGAGGATGGCTTGCGCTTCTATGCTTTCGGGATCACACCCAACCACGACAACTCCATGGCCCGCATCCATGCCGCCGCTTGGGCTGCGCCACAGAAAAAAAACGAAGTCGCCCGCCGCATGTTCCGCCACCGGTTTTCCGATGTGCCCGCCTCCGGCGTATCCATCACCCAGCTCCGAGGCATGGAGGGTCGCCGCGTCAAACAAACCTACGAGGAACTTGGCCGCAAATACGGCGTCACTTGGAAAGGCCGCGACTACAACACCTCGAATTGGAATATCGCCGACAACATCAACCGGGCCCTTTCCGCAGCCACCGCCTCCCATTACGCCCTTACCGCCGCCGTTTGCTGTTCCATGGGCTTCATCCCCCAACTTGGCTTCGTCCACCAAGCAGGCACGCTCCCCTTCATATATGACACTGCGGACCTCTATAAACACGAAACCTCCTGGCCTGCTGCCTTTGAAGCCATCTCTATCGATCCCAAGGACGACGGCACCCTCGTCAGAAAGATTCTTAAACGCAATGTGGAGCAGACCCGCATGCTCAAACGCATGCCAGACGACCTCGTTGCGCTCTTCAAGGATTTTGTGGAGGTATCTCCACCTGAGGCTCACCCTCTGCAACCCCATTCAGATGCATGACAGTCCTAGTCGCCAACGATGTTCCTCCTGCCATTCGCGGACATCTCAAAAGGTGGTTCGCCGAACCCCGCGCGAATGTCTTTGTGGGCACCCTCAACTCCCGCAGCCACCGGAAAGTGCTCGATTTCATAACCCGTAACGCCCCGCCCGACTTCGGTTTGCTCTCTATTTCCACCTACCCGAACTGCCAAGGCTACATCATCGAACGAATCGGCCCCGAAGGAAAATCCGGGCGCCGCGATGTCGAACTCAGCGGCCTACATCTCATCGCCGATAGTTGGATTCCCGAGCAGAACCAACCCTTCTGACACCCCTCCAAAACTTACTAAATGGACAAAAATCTCTTCTTAAGATATTTTCAAATGAGAGATTTCCCCACACGCGTGGGGATGGCCCGGCGGGCTGACCGTCCATATCGACGCCCTCGCCGATTTCCCCACACGCGTGGGGATGGCCCGCCGAGGACATAGGTCTTCCCATCGAGCGGAGGGATTTCCCCACACGCGTGGGGATGGCCCGCAGAGCAGACGCCCATCTGCGGGCTGCTGTGGGATTTCCCCACACGCGTGGGGATGGCCCGGTAGGTCGCCGAATACTCCAAGAGGCCGGAGAGATTTCCCCACACGCGTGGGGATGGCCCCGACTCAGTATCCAGGATCTTCCGCCAATCGTCGATTTCCCCACACGCGTGGGGATGGCCCGATGTAATAGACCGTGGCGGGGGCCCCATCAATGATTTCCCCACACGCGTGGGGATGGCCCGTTCAAATAATCGCATAGCGTCGACAATGGCGGGATTTCCCCACACGCGTGGGGATGGCCCGTGCGAACCGATGAGATAGCCAAACACTAAACAGATTTCCCCACACGCGTGGGGATGGCCCGGATCGGGCCGTGGGCGGGGCAAGAAATTTTCTGTAAAATTCAGAATTGGGCAGGGTCAGATGGGTTCATGTTGAGGTAAATTTTTGATGAGAGCCAGTCCTCGTCGATTTCGCAGAGGATGGCGGAGACGAGGCGGA
>JBIPMC010000219.1:0-4006 GCA_044369345.1 Terrimicrobiaceae bacterium | reverse complement strand
GACAAACCCGTGATCGTTTATTTCAATGCCATCGGCGCCTCCGGAGCCTACTACATGGCCTGCGGGGCGGATTGGATCATGTGCAACGACACGACCTTCACCGGCAGCATCGGCGTGATCATTTCCACGCTGAACTACCGCGACCTCTTCGGAAAAATCGGACTCGAATCCGTCGTTTTCAAAAGTGGAAAGTTTAAGGACATGCTGAACGGCGCGCGCGAGATGACTCCTGAGGAGAGGGATTATGTCCAAAGCCTCGTGATGCAGAGTTACAACCGATTCCTCGGCATCGTCGCCTCTTCCCGCAAGCTCGATCCCGAAAAGCTCCGCGCCGGTCCCGCCGATGGCCGCATCCTGAGCGGCACGGACGCTCTCCGCGAAAAACTCGTCGACCAGGTCGGCTACATTGAGGACGCCTATGAGAAGGCCCGCGAGTTGGGCAAATCTCCGAACGCCACAGTCGTTCGCTACCTCCGGCATTACAATTTCGGCAAGCTCCTCCAATTCCTCGGCGAATCGCGCGCTGCGAAAATCCAGATCGACCTCCCCGGCAAACGCACGGCGCTTGAGCCTGGCCGCGTTTACCTGCTCCCGCCGTTCTTCGCGCCTTGATGAAGACCCGCATCGATACCTCCGGCAATCAGAGCGCGTTGCAATCGCCCTTCGCTGCTCTGCAGATCGATGGCCTGCCTGAAGGTCCTGCCAATCCTCCCGAGGAAAAGCCCGAGCCGCCGCGCAAAAACGGCCGCGTGGTTCTGCGTCGCGAGAAAGCTCAGCGCGGAGGGAAGACCGTGGTTGTCGTTTATGATTTCGAGCCGCAAATCACGGACGAGGCCATTGAAGAATTCGCACGAAAGGCTCGCCAAGCCTGCGGCTGCGGCGGAACCGTTCGAGACCGCGAGATCGAACTCCAAGGGGACAATGCGCAAAAAGTTCGATCGTTTTTCGAGTCCACCGGATTCCGGGTTGCTGGAGTTTAGCTGACGAGAAAGTCGCAAGCTGAACGACCTGCGCGTGTCCCAGTGGCGAAGCATCCTTGGAGCAAAAAGCCGCCCGTTGGCGCCTCCCAATCAATCATCTCCCCAGCCACGAATAGCCCCGGGATTTTTCGCGCCATCAACCGATCCGTCAGTTCCTCCCACCGCAGACCGCCCGCACTTGAAATCGCCTCGGCAATCGGTCGCGGGCCTTTGAGCGGAATGATCATATACTTCGCCTCCTCAGCGAGGAATTGGGCGTCGGGCCATTCGCGACGGTTGAGCAGCGCAAAGGCGGCCTCACCGAGTTTCCAGCGCTGACGCGCTTCGGCGGCAAAATTCCTGCGGGCGGATTCCATTTTTGCCACGAGTTGTTCGATGGAGTGGGCGGGCTTGAGATCAATCGAAATGGCAGGGCTCTCCATTGTGCGAAGGGTCGCTCCCAAGGCGTAGAGCGGCCCGCCTTCGAGCCCGTATCGAGTTAGAATGAGTTCGCCGGACGAGGATTTGCCCCCAGCGCTTATGCAGATGTTTTTGAGAGGTTTTCCTTCTGCAGTTTCGAAAACGCTCGTCGGCCAATCGTGCTCCCACCCGCAATTTGCCGGGGCGAGGGGAGTGGTCGAAAGACCGAGGTTTTCGAAAAGCGGCACCCAGCGTCCGTCCGAACCTGTCTCCGGCCAGGAGGCGCCGCCAAGTGCCAGAACCACCGCATCAGCCGAGGCTCGTTCGCCATTTTCAAAAAGAAGATCAAATGGACACCTCGGCGCCAAATCCACTAAGCGATGGTTCATGTAAAACGCCACGCCCGACTCCCGAAGGCGCGCAACCCAGCGACGCAGAAGCGGCGCGGCCTTGAGGTCTTTCAGATAAACGCGTCCGCTTTTTGTCTCGAAAGTCTCGCAGCCAAGATCCGCAGCCCATTGCCGCAACGCCAGAGCGTCGAAATCACCCAAAAGCTCTCTCCAGAACGATGCCTCGCCGCCCGAGTAGCGAGTGGCGAATTTATCCGCAGGTTCGGCATTGGTCAGATTCAATCCACCCTTGCCTGCGACGAGAAACTTTCGGCCCACCGACCGCTGGGCGTCATACACCGCAACTCGGAATCCTGCGGCCGCACAAACCTCTGCCGCCCGAAGTCCCGCCGGCCCTCCGCCAATGATTGAGATGTTTTTGCCTGCCACTTTGTCATGGATCAAACCACAGAAGGTCCGATCCGGATTGTGAGTGGAAGCGGGTGGGGAGCCGTGCCGGGGCAGTGGATTTCGGGATAGGCAGGGAGAGTCGGGGGGAGATTTTGGCGGATGGTGTCGCGGGCGAGGTCGGGGGTGTTGCAGTCCTCGCTCAGGTGCGCAAGGAGGATGTGGCGGAGGTTTTCGGTGGCGATTTCGGCGACGAGCTTCGCGGCGGCTTGGTTCGAGAGGTGGCCATGGCGGGAGAGGATTCGTTGTTTAACGGACCAAGGGCGCTTGGTGTCATTTTGGAGGAGGGTTTCGTCGTGGTTTGTTTCGATCACTAGCGCGTGGACGCCCCGGACGGCGTGGATGATTTGCCGTGTGGCATAGCCAAGGTCGGTCAGGATGCCGAGGGAGGAATTAGCGGTGGACAGGACGAAGCCCACGGGGTCGGCGGCGTCGTGAGGCACTGAGAAGGGATGGATGTGGATTTCTCCGATGTCAAAGGCCGAGCCGCTGTTGAAGAGTCGCCACTCAGTGTCGATGGCGCTTTTTCGGAGGCTGTCGGCGGTCAGGGGATTGGTGAAAATCGGGACTCGCTTTTTAGAGCAGAGCACTTTGAGGCCGCGGGTGTGGTCGCCGTGTTCGTGGGTGAGCAGGATGCCAGCGAGGTTTTCCGGCGGAGTTCCGAGGGCGGCAAGTTGAGAATCGAGTTGCCGTGCGCTCACGCCGGCATCGATGAGAATCGCGGTGGATTCTCCCCGAACAAGAAGGGCGTTTCCCGAACTGCCGGAGGCGAGGACGGTGAGTTGGAGCACGGGCGGACCCGGTTAGCCGAGGGCGAGCTGGGCAGTGGAGATTTCCAAAATCTCGTTTGTAATGCCAGCTTGGCGGGCCTTGTTGTATTCCAGCGTGAGGTCTTTGACCAAGTTCTTGGCGTTGTCGGTCGCGCTTTTCATAGCGACCATCCGTGCGCTGTGTTCGGAAGCGCGGGAGCCGAGTTGGGTTTGGTAAACGAGATAGTGGATGTAGGCAGGAAGAATCGCCTCGAGCACGGCGTTCGGCGAAGGCTCGAACTCCAGCCCGCCTTCGATCGGCGGTAGTGCCTCGTAATCGGTCTTGATGCCGACTTCGTCAAGGCTGGTGATCGGAAGGATCGGGTAGGCGGTCGGTGCCTGAGTCAGCGTGTTGATGAAGCGCGGGTAGAGCAGGGTCACCTTGTTGACGGTGTGATCTAGGAATTTCTCGATGCAAAATTTCGAAATTTGCTTGCACTGTGGAAAGGTCGGACGCTCTTGGAGCGGGAAGTCCGCAATCATTTGGCGCCTCAAGCGGGCGAGGAATTGGGTGCCCTTGCGGCCGATGCTCACGAAAAGCGTCTTGGAGGGATCGTAGGCAGCAGCTTCTCGAAGCACATTTGTGTTCAGCGCGCCGCAGAGCCCCTTGTCGGTTGTCATTAAAATGACCAGTTCCTTGCCGCCATCACGACGCTCGAGCAGCGGGTGGCAGGCAGGCTCGATGGCGTCGCGCACGGAAACGATCACGCGGTTGAGAAGCTGGGCATAATCTCGACCGGCGAGAGCCGCCTGCTGCGCCTTGCGCATCTTCGAGGCCGCGACCATTTGCATGGCTTTGGTGATTTGGGCAGTGTTTTTGACCGACTTGATGCGTCGGCGGATGTCGCGGAGATTCGCCATTTTTTAGAGCGTATTGAAGGACTTGAACTCCTCCAGGGCAGCCTTGAGTTCCTTCTCGACCTCTTCGTCAAACTGGCGCTTCGCGGCGACCTTGTCGAGGAGGGCGGACTTCCTGGTTTCCATGAATTCCACGAGTTTGTTCTGCGCGGTTTTGATTTTG